>DATHSU010000162.1:0-2708 GCA_035463895.1 Ignavibacteriaceae bacterium
TAGCTGTTGTATCCTGTTATGAGGAAGTAATTGATGTTCCAGTTGCTAACAAACCGCCGAAGACTTTTGTTTCTTTATTCCCGGATAGTTTGATAACCCAGCAGCAGAGCAGTTTAAGATTAAACTGGTGGGGTGATGATCCCGATGGTTTGGTTATTGGATATTTCATTTCTTTTGAAGAAGGCAAGTGGACATTTACAACCAGCAACGATTCCTTAATTTCGTTTCCCATAAGCGGATCGGATACTACTTACATCTTCAGAGTTGCAGCTGTTGATAATTCAGGTAATGGTATTTATGATAATCAACTGATTGTTAACGAAATTGATTTCGGTCCTGAACCTTTTACTGATCTAAATGGGGATGGAATTTGGAACCCCGGAGAACCCTTTGTTGACTGCGGTGCAATAGATCCGGAACCTGCATCGATTGAACTTCCACTAAAGAATTCTCCGCCAGTTATAAACTTCCTGGTAAATCAGAACGGTACAACAATTTTTATACCTGAAACTACTTTTACAGCGGCTTCATTTGGATGGACACTGACAGATCTTGATGGTGATGCAACTATTTCGAAAGTATATATTGCTCTAAATGATACTTCACAAAAAATTGAATTGCCCGGAAATACGAGATTCGTCACTCTTAAAGCTGAAACACCCTTTGCATCAGATATAGTTGAATGTGATGTTTACATTGGCTCGGCAATAACAACTCCTTATCCTGTAAAACTTCCGAATCTGAAACTTGATGATAACAACATTTTCTATGCTTTTGCAGAGGATATTGCTGGTGGAATTAGTGATCTGATCGTTATGCCCTCCGAAGCAAGCAATCGAAACTGGTTTGTTAAAAAACCAAAGGGTGAAATTCTTGTAATTGATGATAATGGAAGTATAGATAATTCTGCAGATTTTTATGCTGCAATATTAGACAGTCTTGGTTTATCAAACAGATATGATGTGTGGGATATTAAGTTAGGAAGAACCACCACTACACCGGGTGTTTTATTACCGGGTTTTATTTCGCCTCAATTCACTGAAACACTTAAGTTATTCAAATATGTTTTCTGGTATACAGATAACGACCCGAGTATCAGTCCTGCTCAGGTTGCGATAAACAATTATTTAAATTTCGGCGGCAGAGTTTTATTCTCTATGATTTTCCCGCAGATATTTGATCCCAGGGGTCTTGGAGATTTTCTTCCGCTTGATAGTCTTAGTGCTGCACCTATCAGTGTTCTTCCTTCCAATGTTGGAATAACTCCAACAACCGAAGCTATTTCACAGGGATATCCTCAGTTAAGAAGGGATAATAATCCTAATCCAGTTGCAAGAATAAGGACTTACTATCCAAACCCTCTTTCAGCATTAGCCTTATACACTTTAGACTTAAGTGATAATCCGATTATAGGATTCAAATCAACTGATTCACGAGTTATTTTTATGGGTGTACCATTGCATAGATCAAACGGAGATCCTTTTAAGGTTAAAGATTTCTTTGATAAAGTACTATTTGAAGAATTCGGAGTACCGAGATGATGAATAAAATTATTTCATTAATTCTTTTAGTCGCTGGTTTAACTTTTGCACAAAATACAGGTTCGATAGCTGGCAAAATCACTGATGCTAAAAACAATGAAGAACTGCCTGGTGTTAATATAATTCTGAAAGGCACCTATTACGGAGCGGCAACAGATTTAAGAGGAGGATATAAAATTGAATCTATAAGTCCCGGTAATTATACAATAGAAATTTCTTACATTGGATTTAAAACTATGCAGTTTACAGGTGTAAGAATCGAAGCCGGTAAAACTTTTCAGCTTGACGTTAAACTTGAAGAAAGTGTTCTTACTCTTGATCAGGATGTAGTAGTTGTTGGCGACAAACCATTACTTGATGTAGAAGAAACTCAAAGTAAAAGAACCATATCAAGAGAAGATATAGAAATAGCTATTGTTGAAAATATTACAGACCTTGTTACGCAGCAGGCGGGTGTAATCAAATCAGATAATGCGATCCATATCCGCGGCGGAAGATCTTATGAAAATGCTTTCCTTCTTGATGGTGTATCCGTACAGGATCCTCTTGCCGGAACGGGTTTCGGTCTTCAGTTAAGTGCTGCTGCAATTGAAGAGGTTGATGTAATAACGGGCGGTTTCAATGCTGAGTATGGACAGGCTACCTCCGGGGTTGTAAACGTACGAACCAGAGAAGGCGGCAGCAGGTACAGCGGATTTATTTCATATAAACGGGATAATTTTGGTGAGAGAACCTCACCTAACGTGTTTAATATGGATATCTTTGAAGCTAATTTTAGCGGTCCGGATCCCATTACTTCCATAATTTTACCAGCATTTGGATTAAATATTCCTGGTGAACTTACCTTCTTTGCAAATTTTTATGGCGGACTTAGTGATGGAATTACACAGGGATATTATAAACCAACAGCAGAGCAATTATACTCATCAACCTTTCACGGAACAAGGTTTGCTCCGCGTGCTGAAAACAGCTGGTTCTGGTTAGGTAAATTAACTTATAAGTATTCACCTACACTTAAGTTTAATTATTCATTCAATCAGTCTGTAAATATAAATCAGAATTCACAATCACTGCAGTCAAATCTTGAATACGTTGAACCGAGTCCCGGTTATCAATATGAATATCAGAATATTCTTGATAACGCAAATACTTTTACCCACAAAAATA
>DATHSU010000163.1:0-7637 GCA_035463895.1 Ignavibacteriaceae bacterium
AATATGATCAAAAGAAAAAGGAACTGGATGCAGCAAGAGACCTTCAGCTTTCAATGCTGCCTTCAAAACTACCTGACAATAACAATGTAACATTCTCTGCTTTAATGTTAACAGCAACAGAGGTAGGCGGTGATTATTATGATTTTTATGAAAATGATGATGGGGCTATTACTATTGCAGTCGGTGACGCAACCGGACATGGCGCGCAAGCCGGGATAATAGTAACTGCGGCAAAAAGTTTATTCAATCTTTTATCAGGCGAAAAAAAGATTTCTGATATTCTCCGCAAATCAAATTATGCAATAAGAAAAATGCAGTTCACTAATTTATTTATGGCATTCGCAGTATTAAGACTTAAAGATGACGTGCTTGAATTTGCTGGTGCAGGAATGCCTCCGGCAGTTTTATATCGTGCAGAAACAAAACAAGTTGAGTCGCTTTCTCTTAAAGGCCTCCCTTTCGGAAGTGTGAATGATCATAATTATCTTCAATCATCCATCAAGCTGAATAAGGGAGATGTAATTGCCTTAATGAGCGACGGCTTTCCTGAATTGTTTAACAGCAAACAGGAGTCACTTGGATTTGAAATTATCCCAAAGTTATTAGAAGAAACCGGAGAAAAATCTCCCGATGAAATAATCAGTCATTTCCGAAAAACTGCTGACGAATGGCTTGATGGTACCAAACAGCATGACGACATTACATTTGTGGTTATGAAGATGAATGCCTGATAATATATAACCCGTTATTAATAAGTTACTACACCTTAACGGTTTTCCATCTTCCTTTTTTAAAAAGGAAATAGCCTACAACACTGAACAACGTTTCAGTTATAACAATTGCATAATATACCCCTTCCACACCTACAGCTAACTTGATTGCAAGTAAATAGGCAAGCGGGATCTGGATCATCCAGAAAATGAAAAGGTTCATCAGTGTTGGTGTTCGTGTATCACCTGCACCATTAAATGACTGCACCAGCACCATTCCGAATGCATAGAACAAGTAGCCGAGCGCAAAAATATTCAAACATAAAGATGCATTTGCTATTACCTCGGCATCATCTGTAAAGAATGATGCGATATGATCTGCAAAGAGCAGGAAGAAGATCATTACTATTCCCATAAATATCATATTGAACTGACCGGTGCGCCAGACAGATTTTTCGGCACGTTCAGGTTGTGAGGCTCCTAAATTTTGTCCGACCATAGTAGCGGCAGCATTTGAGAATCCCCATGCAGGCAGCAAAGTAAAAATTATAATTCTAACCGCAATAGTATACCCTGCAAGTGCAACGCTTCCGAAAGTAGAAACAATTCTCATCATAAATATCCAGCTTGCTGATCCGATGATGAATTGTGCTGTTACTCCTGAAGAAAGTTTAACCAGTTTCCATACGATAACGGGTTCAAACTTCCAGTTGTCTTTATGAATTTTAATTAATCCTTTTCCCTTGTTAAGATGATATACCTGGTAAACTACACCTATACTTCTGCCGATCACTGTTGCAAGAGCAGCACCTTCAATTCCAAGTTCGGGAAACGGGCCGATACCGAAAATGAGCATTGGATCCAATACAATGTTGATACCATTTGCAATCCACAAAGCCCTCATTGCAAGTGCCGCATCTCCTGCACCGCGGAAAATTCCGTTTATCAGGAATATTAATATTACAATAACATTACTTCCGAATATAATTTTTGTATATCCTGCACCTGCTTCAACAATATCTTCGGAAGCGCCCATTAACCTGAGTAAATCCTCAGCGAAGAATATTCCCGCAATCATTGTGGGAATAGAAATTATTAAAGCCAGATAAATTGACTGAACAGCAGAAACTGATGCTCCATCATTATCTTTCTCACCAACTCTCCTTGCCACCATTGCAGTAGTGCCGATTGCTAATCCCCATCCCATCGAATATGTAATTGTCAGAAGCGACTCTGTTAATCCAACTGCAGCAATGGCATTGACACCTATCTTGCTAACAAAGAAAATATCAACTACGGCGAACAGTGATTCCATTACCATTTCAAGAGTCATAGGAATTGCAAGCAGAATGATCGCACGGTTTATGTTGCCCTCAAGAATATTTGCTTCATCTCCTTTTAGAGCGAGACGAAAAATATTCAGGACATAGTATATTTTCTCTAAAATGATATTCATCAGGATGCTTAATACAACTAAAGAAAGTAATAATTATGTTTTAAAATGTTCGATTAGTATAAGTAAAAAATGATTTGTTATTCTGGTTAAATAATGCTGCTGCTAAGATAAAAACGTTTTGAATTACGGAAGAAATTCGGTAATCATTTTATTATTTGATGTGATATAAAACAAATAAAAAGCGGGCCTTTGACCCGCTTTCAAATGCTGTAAATTTAAAGTAAGATGTTATTTGATTAACATCATCTTCTTTGTTGATGTAAAATTACCAGCGGTTAACTTGTACAAATACACACCGCTGGGCAGATTTGAAGCATCGAATTCAACTGTGTAAATCCCTGCTTGTCTTACTTCATTTACAAGCTCTGCTACCTGCTGACCGATCACATTATACACCTTTAAACTAACCATACCGCTCACCGGTAACTGATAACTGATCACCGTTGCCGGATTGAATGGATTCGGATAGTTCTGTGCTAAGTCAAACTTATCCGGCACTCCAATCTCAATTGATTCAGACAGATTATAATATTTGAACGTACCGTCAAAATCAATTTGTTTTATTCTGTAATTGTAAACACCGGAGGCTAATCCTTTATCATTAAAAGAATATGTTGTTACTCCAGTAGTAGTACCATTACCTTTTACAAAGCCAACTTTTTCATAATCAGAATTGCTGACTGAAGATTGCGGACCTGCCTTGCCCTCAGGCAGGCTGAGGACTTTTCGTTCAATCTCGAATCCACTATTATTGACCTCCGATGCAGTCATCCAGTTAAGTGAAACATTACTTCCGTTTACAGTTGCAGTGAATGAAGCAAGTTCAACCGGAATCTGAGGATCAGCATAGCCTCGAATTATCATTCCATCTGTTCCAACGATCCACATTCTGTTTCCTGCAAATTGGATATCGCGTATTGACTGGCTTGGTCCAAGAGAAATGTTTGATTGGGTCCAGTTAACACCACCATCCTCTGTGTAGTAAAGATCTCCGCCTGAAGCACCGATCCATCCAATATTATTGTCAAAAAAATTTATTTTATACAGAGTTGTGGTTAATGGATTTAGTATTTCAGTGAAGCTAATGCCATCATTTGTTTGATATATTCTTCCTCCACTTGCAACCACATAACCATTGTTTGTGTCGAAGAAGTACATTGAATATAATGTTGCCGTTCCGAGCGAAGGCAATTGCGAAAAGGATGCACCTGCGTTTATTGATTTACTTATCCTTCCTCCCCCTCCGCAAATATAAACTGTAAGTGAATCTGCGAAGAATATATCATAACCGGCAGCGCTTCCCCATCCCGCTGAAACAGCAGACCAAGTATTACCTCCGTCTGTGGTTCTTGCAACCTGTCCGCTTGAATACATTGCCAGACCAAGATTTTCGTTGAAGAACTTAATATCATAAATAATATTAGTTGCAGTACCTGTTCCCGTATTAAGCTGGGCCCAGTTTTGTCCGCCATCGGTAGTTTTATATAAACCAGTTGGACCTCTTTCACCGACATATCCGTTATTTTCGTCAAGGAAGAACACTGAGTATGTTCTGTAACCGGGATCAAGTGGTAATTTAGTCCAATTCACACCGCCGTCTGATGTTTTAAGAATATCACCAAATTGGTTACCCGTACTTATACTTCCACCAACGACATATCCAACATTTTCTGAAGGAAAGGAACTACGGAGAAGAATTTCCTGAGATGCAGCAACGTGAACCACTTCCCAGGTAGCACCATCATTTAGGCTGGAAACAATTGTACCGGCATCACCCCCTATAAGAACTGGAGTTGATATGCCTTCAGCTTGAGTAGACTGAACTCCTAGTAATCCAAGTCCGTATAAATTTTTTGTTGCACCTGTTTGGGTAAGAGTCCAGTTTGTTCCTCCATCAGTTGTTTTAAGTACTCGCCCTGCTGTTGTGATAGCATAACCGTTATTAGCATCAATGAACTTAACTTCGTAAATAGTAGTAGTTGTGGAACCTATATCGTAAACTTGACTCCAGGTTGTACCTCCATCAGTTGTTTTAAATATTCTTCCCTGGCTATTCGAAATCCACCCTGTATTGATATCGAAAAAATGAATACCTCTTACAGTTCCAGCTAATCCTGGAACACTAGCAGTAATGTCAACCCAGGTAACACCTCCATCCGTCGTTTTTATTAATCTTCCGGTTGTTGTAGATGCAGTGCCCATATAGCCCAGTTCATCTGTAACAAAGTGAATTTTGTATAATGTGGTCGTACCATAATTAGAAGCAGACCAGTTAGCTCCACCGTTTGTGGTATATAGCAATGTGCCCGCAGCCCCAACTACAAAACCTGTGTCTGTATTTATAAAATCAACATCCCATAAAGTATTAGTTACTCCGGAAATTTGCTCCGTCCATGTTGTACCGCCATCTGTGGTTTTGAATATTAGACCACTTGTGCCGGCAACATAGCCTATATTTTCACCAACAAATGTTGCCGAATAAATATCTCTATTAAGCAGATCAATATTGTTTTGTTCCCAATTGATACCTGCATCTGTAGAAATTAAGACCGAACCTCCGTTACCCGCAAGAATAAATTTAGTTGGGCTTAGTACGATTGCATCGTTATGATCTGCACCAGTAGGGGTAGGGTTCTGCCATTCCCAATCAAAAACCTGTGCTGAGCTGATAGCAGAAACTAAAAATACGAGAAAAAATGTGAGTACAGGAATATTTTTATTCATAATAAAAACTCCCTTCCTTTTGTTGATAAATTATTGAAATGAGTTATACTTTGTTCACTATGTTAATTTATCTTTCTTGATAAAAACATGCAAATAAAAACTATTCAATAAGTGGTTTTTGAGCTCTTTATGAATAAAATAAAAATATATTAACAAAACATTTAGTGATGATTACAAACATTGTCTGCTTTTACTTCTAACTCTCCTTTAGAATATTTTACGGCTGCAATTTCTGCCAAAGGCTCATCAGTAAGTATTGGTTTAATATTGCTCTTTTTAAGCTCCTCAACCAGCCTCCAGCCGCCGCTTGTAAAAATTAAAGCTTCACAATCTGAAAGGGCATTTATGAGATCAGAATGTCCGTGTCCATGTGAGTGACCCTCTCCTCTATGATGTTCCTGTTTATGTGAGTGCTGTTTATGATGCGTGAAAGTGTTTTCGCGAACTTCTGTGTTAATAATGCTGTCGTTTTCAATTGTATATATTACAAATGCATTACATCTTCCAACATGACCAGTAACCATTACTCCGTCATCTGTTGCAACTGCTAGTTTCATTTTAATACTCCTTTTCTTTTAATGTGTCTGAAATTCTGATAGCTTTGCCGTTAAGAATCCCATCCGCTATTTTGCTTCGTGCTGAATGAAGAATTCTGCCAAAAGTTGCACGGGATATGTTCATTTTATTGGCGGCTTCTTCGTGCGATAAGTCCTGATGATCTGCAAGTCTTATCGACTCCAGCTCATCATATTCAAGAAGGATTTCCTCTAGTTCATAAATCGGTATTCCGCGCGGTTTGAAATAATATGCGGTAGGATTACACTTTATTTTTCTTCTTTTTCTGGGGCGAGCCATTTTTATGTTATTTTATAATTATGAGCATATGCTCATAACAAAAATAAAAAATAATTTTACTAAAACAAATGAAGTAAACTCCTACATAACTGGGGAATTATTAAAAAATCAACTAATCCGAAAAATAAACTTTATAATATGCGCAGCTTTTTATTAGTCTTTGCATAACTCAAACGGTTTATTAATTTAGTTTCGTGGTATCCGTCAAGTGAGCTTATAGTCAAAGTTCCTGCCGACTCTATATCAATATAACCGTCAGGTTTTATAATATCATCAGGCAGAATGACCTCAATTATTTCACCTACAATGAAAACTGTATCATTGGCTTTAATTTTTTGTTCCTCAACGTATTCAAGACCAATCTTTATTTTCGATTCTTTTACATAAGGTGCTTTTATTGTTTGTGAGTATTCTTCCGTTAATTCACATGCTGAAAATTCGGATGTGTTCTCATCATACCGCGCTGATGTTTGATGCGCAGATTGATAAATACTTTTATTTATATGATTTATTGTAAAGTGTTTTGTCTCCTTAATATTATCATACGTATGACGAATTGTTGATAACGGACGGAATAAAACGCCCATCAGCGGCGGACTTGCCCCGACGTGAATAACAGAACTGAAAAGCGCCAGATTAGTAATTCCCTTTTTGCTTATCGTCCCGATTAAGTTTGCACTTTTAAATCCTGATAAAGAATTAATAAGTTTTACTCTGTAAAGTTTCTCCATTTCATTTATTTGATTCAGGGTAATGATCATCTTTTCTCCACTATTTCTCATTAAAGTTTAAAATATTCTTCAGCATACCGCCGAAAATAAAAATATGAAACGGCAACACCGAATACCAGTAAAGTCTACCAAGTAATCCTTTAGGACGAAAGGTGGCCGTTTGTATTAAATAACTTTTTCCATCTTTGTTTACAATTTTAAATTCCAGCCATGCTTCGCCCGGTAACTTCATTTCAGCATAAAGCAGCAATCTTTTGCACTCTTTATCTGCGTCAAGTACCCGCCAGAAATCCAGAGTATCACCTGGATAAATTTCAGTTTTATTTGTTCTTCCTCTTCTTAAGCCTACTCCGCCGACAAGCTTATCTAAAAATCCTCTTATGCTCCACAACCAGTTTCCATAATACCAACCTCTCTCACCGCCAATCGACCAGACATTTTTTAATACCGCATCAACACTTCCTGTAATCACCTCTTCTCTCTTATCCTTAAAGCA
Organism: Ignavibacteriaceae bacterium; assembly: GCA_035463895.1. Lineage (GTDB taxonomy): Bacteria > Bacteroidota > Ignavibacteria > Ignavibacteriales > Ignavibacteriaceae > JAGXRK01. Next base: position 6,973 of record DATHSU010000163.1, read on the forward strand.
GCCATATTCAGGCACATCTATATGTTCAAATAACTGATCTTTACCATAGCTTGATACAAGAGAATCCTTCCAGCTTGATAGAACAATATTTTGTTCAATTTTTTGAAAAGCAAGTTTAACCGCATCTTTGTATGAAATCGGTTCTATGCCGAGTATTTTTTCTAATTCATTATTTTTTGCAACAACTTCTATTTTCATACTATTCACAAGATTTACCGCAAGCTTATAGGATGTGGCTGTAACAAAATATAACCAGTAAGATGAAAGACGGGGTGTCATAACCGGTATAGTAAAAATATGCCTTTTCAGATTTCTTACTTCAGCAAACTGCAGCAGCATTTCTTTATATGATAATATGTCAGGGCCGCCAATATCGTAATCTTTGTTAAATGTATCTTTATTCAGTATAACGCCTGTTAAATATTGTATTACATTTCTTATAGCTATAGGCTGATGTTTAGTATTAAGCCATTTAGGTGTAATCATTACTGGAAGTTTTTCAACCAGATCCCTGATTATTTCAAATGATGCGCTTCCAGATCCGACAATTATGCCGGCTTTAAGAACTGTTAACGGTATATCTGCCCTCTTTAAAATTTCTTCTACATTTTTTCTGGAAGCAAGATGTTTCGAAAGTTTTTCTTCGTTTGTAATTCCACCGAGAT
>DATHSU010000164.1:0-3909 GCA_035463895.1 Ignavibacteriaceae bacterium
CTTATTATCCTAAATTTACTTTATTTCAAAAAAAATGTTGATTTTACGTGGGCGAAATTGTTTACTGGACCATAATTAGAACCGCGGTGGTTCTCCCTTTGCTGTGGCTAACAAGGGAATATTTTGATGAAAAGTACTGGTGGATTTTCAGTCTGCTTTTTATTACACTTTTTATTATTTATCCCGCATATTTTTCATACAGGAAATTTGTTGAAAAAAACCAGAATGTAATCTCGGCAACTTTATGTGCAAGTTGCAAACATTTTGATCAATCAGCGGTACTTTGCATGAAATATGATAAACATCCAACAGAAAATTATATCCCCTGCGAAGGTACTGATTGGGAACCTAAATAATCAGTTGAGCATGAACTTTGAATGAGCAAAAGATTAAAAGCAATTCCACAACTGAGTCAGCTGATAAAGGTATCCGTACTACTTTCATTGGAATTATTGCAAGCATTATACTAGCGGCAATAAAAGGCTTGGCCGGATATTTTGGAAATTCTTATGCATTAATTGCAGATGCAATCGAATCAACATCGGATGTTTTTACTTCTATTATTGTTCTTACAGGATTAAGGATTGCAAAAAAACCGGCCGATCATAATCATCCATACGGACATGGAAAAGCAGAACCAATTGCAGGAATGCTTGTAGCCGCTGCGTTATTTTTTGCCGCTATAATAATTATTGTTCAGAGCATTCACGAAATAATAACTCCGCATCATTCACCGGCGCCATTTACCCTTATTGTTTTGGTCTTGGTTGTTATTACTAAAGAAGTACTTTTCAGGTATGTGATAAAGGTTGGAAAATCTGTTGACAGTGTTGCGGTAAAAAATGATGCCTGGCATCATCGGAGCGATGCAATAACTTCAGGTGCAGCATTTATCGGAATTTCTATTGCACTTATAGGCAGAGAAGGATATGAAGCCGCAGATGATTACGCTGCTTTATTGGCATCAGGTGTTATTATTTTTAATGCCTACAGACTCTTCAAACCTGCACTGTATGAATTGACTGATGTAGCACCTCCGCCCTACGTTATTGTTAATGTTCGTGAAGCAGCCTCAAAAATTCCGGGAGTATTAGCCATAGATAAATGTTTTGTGAGGAAAATGGGCCTTGAATATTTTGTTGATATTCATGTAATAGTAAATGGTAAAATAACTGTTTATGAGGGACACGATATTGCGCATGCCGTTAAGGATGGGTTAATTGAAAAATATCCTAAAATATCAGATGTGCTGGTTCATATAGAACCCGCAACTGAAGAAAGATTAAAAAGACAGCACAATATTTAATGCATATGATTAAGCGGCAACTTATATATTCTGTTTTTCCTTTTCTCGAATCCGAAAAATTTTCAGGCATTGATGATTTTGAAAAATTTGGAATTTCTACAACAATTCCAAAAGGAAAAATTATTTCAGTTGAGGGAGATAATTGTATCTCTTTTCCATTTGTTGTGAGCGGAAAAATCAGAGTTCATAAAAGCGCAGAAAGCGGAAGAGATATTACTTTGTACAGACTTGAAAGAGGGGATTCCTGTATACTCACAGCATCCTGCATTATTAGTAAAAAGAAATTTCCAGCCATTTCAGTTGCCGAAACTGATACACAGGTTATTTCAATTCCATCTGAGTTGATACTTGAATGGATAGAAAAATATGATTTCTGGAGGAAGTATATTTTTGATCTTCTTTCAGAAAGACTTGCCTCAATTATTTCGGTTGTTGAAGAAGTAGCTTTCAGAAATGTTGATATCAGGCTGGCAGATCATCTGTTTAAATTATATGAACAATTCGGTAAAGAAATAGCAACTACCCATCAACTGCTGGCATCAGACCTTGGTACATCCAGAGAAGTAGTTAGCAGACTTCTGAAAGATCTTGAAAACGAAAACATTCTTTTAATATCCAGAGGCAAAATTAAAATTCTTGATGCTGATAGCTTGAAGAAGAAATCCTCTCTGTGACTTTGTCACATACTTTCCATAAATATTGTTATATGTTTATTATGAATTAAACTAACAAATATTAAGGAGTAAAAAATGAAACGTAATGTAGGAAGTGTGGATAAAGTAATCAGGATAATTTTTGGTTTGGCTATAATTGCACTGGGTTTTTACTTTCAAAGCTGGTGGGGAGCAATTGGGATTGTCCCTTTGATTACAGCTTTTATTGGTGTATGCCCCGCATATTCACTTATCGGAGTATCAACTGATAAGAAAGTAAAAACAGAAAAATTGAAATTATAAAAATTATCTTAAGTCAAGGGAACAGTTTCTACTGTTCCCTAAATCATATTATAAAGAATATATTAATTACAGTTTCAATTCTTCTTTTCTGCTTCCGGCTTTTTACTCATTAGACCGGGAAGCATCATACCTAAAAGAATACCGATTATAAATACTATAAAAAGTAAAAATATGTGCGGCAGCGAAATAGTCCAGAACAAAATATCTGTCTGAACATCTCTTACATTCTGAATAATTATTATCAGAATAGTTATACTGAGTATAAGGCTAATTATTACTTTTGGTTTCATATATACCTCATTAAAAGAAACTATCTTAATAAAACGAACTTTTTTGTTGAACTAAAATTACCTGCTTTTAACTCATAAAAATATACCCCGCTCGCAAGTTTTGAAGCATCGAATTCGATACTGTGTTTACCAGCGGATTTAAACTCATTAACTAAAGTTGTTACTTCATTTCCTAATATATCAAACACTTTTATTGTTTGATGACTGCCGATTGGGGACTGCCAACTGATTATAGTGCTTGGATTAAAAGGATTTGGATAATTCTGTTGAAGATTAAAATTTATAACAGCCGGTAAATCTGATTCATTTATATCGGTTATAATTGATTGAAACCTGCTTCTGGCATTTAATACAGCGGCATCAAGTTCGGCTTTTGTGTCAGCGGATAAAACTGCAAAGGCAACTCTTATTGTATCATTAGCCGGGATGGAATAAGGTCCGCTTGATAAAACATGAGAAATATCTCCCGGACCAGCATTAGGTTTGCTAACGCCGTTTGATATTGCCTGCCATTTTTCGTGATCAGCGAAACCATCATAAATACCAAATCCTCCGTCGCCGCTGTCGTTTTTAATTGCATAGAATCCAAAGTTTTCAGCGGAAACCAGGGCAACACCAACGTAGTTATTCGGGCTGCCGCCATTTCTGTAAACGAAGCCGTAATTATTGGTATTATCCCAGCTGGTTAAATCGCTACCGGCGTCAGCAAAATCCCAGTCGAAAAATAAACCAGAGAAAAAGTTTTCTATCGTAGTGCTGTTCGTATTAACAAAGCGATAATCAAGTATCATAAAGTTATTAAATTGTTCGGAGGTAAATGTATAGGAATTTAGATATGCAGTGACACCAATTTTATTTGCACCAGCATTATTATCATTAAAGATTCCTGAACCCTGAATATCTGCAACAGATCCGGGAATTGAAAGTAAAAAAGGCTGTATAACAGAAAAGTCATTATTCTGAATACTTTGATTACTTCCTCTTGAAGCATCAGAAATTTTGGTTGCTGATGTACCCAATATCAACGATCCCTCAAACAACAAGTTACTTTCACCCTGATACCGGAAACCAATACCCTGATTATTGTTAGGATAATCGTTATAACCCATAGTTCCTTTACTTGTTATTGTCATAGCAACATCATTACCGAACTGTGTTGCATAAGTAGGGTTGGCAATTATGCTGATCCATTGAAAATCATTGTAACTTCCATCAGAATACTTAAGTTGGAAGTGCAGATTTGTGTTCTGAGGAGTGTTACTGGCTATGCTGAACGTAAACTTATTTGAGTGATTATTAAATTCCTCCAAAGTTAATTTACTCCCTGCGCTGAAATTTCCATTTATTACAGTTGAAA
>DATHSU010000165.1:0-6216 GCA_035463895.1 Ignavibacteriaceae bacterium
CTGATGTTTTAACTTTAGTACCAGACCCGGATGCCGATATTATTAATCTATATGATGAATCTTTCCGTTTCGGTACCAGTGGTGAAGGCGGATTAAGAATTCAGTTCATTGACAACATTGCAATTGAAGCCGGTTATGAAAGGGCTATTGTATTTCAAAGACATTTGTTCTGGAAATGGGCAGGCAGTACAGTAATTGAAGGCACAGCGCAAGGCTTGCTTGATACTTTTATAAATGAAGTTTTCAAATCATCACCTGCAGCAGGACCAATTGTAAACTTTTTATTAAAGAATGCACTCGCTTACGGAATTTATGAATTAAGACAGGAAAAGATGAACTGGCCATTCAGCAGTGAAGCTCCGCTTACATTTGACCAGTTTAAAGTCGGTGTAACGTTCGTATTTTAGACCAACTAAAAATTCGTCCATGCAATCATGCATTTCTTCACTTTTTTCATTAGAGCTTGATTGCATGGATGAATGATTGAATGGAATATTAATTATTCCACAAACCTTATTCTAATATTCACAATTTCGGATTTGCTGCCTGTGCGCACGGGCGGTCCCCACGTGCCTGCTCCGGACGTAGTGTAGTAATGCGTATTCCCTTTTTTCTTATAACCCCAGCTTAGTTCATAGATCATACTTGTTATAATATTTGCAGGCCATATTTGTCCGTGATGTGTGTGTCCGGAGAATTGTAATGCAATATTATTTTCTCTTGCTTCTTCCAATTTGTAGGGAGTATGGTCAAGCAGTATCCGTGGATGATCAGTGTTTATTGTTTCAACAATCTGCTTTAATGTTTTTCTATGCTCTCCGGTAAACTGTATCATCGAAGTATCTTCCCTTCCCACAATATATAGACTTCTGTCAATCAAAATATATTCATCACGCAGCACTTTCATACCGAGGTGTTCTGCATATTGTACAGAAGCATTAACTTCGTTTATAAATTCGTGATTGCCGTTGATGGTAAACACTCCGTATCTGGGATTAAGCCGCTTGAAAGATTCACCGATATTTCTTTGCTCAAGTATTTCTGCTTTATCATCAACGATATCTCCGGCTAATAATATAATATCCGGATTGAGCGAATTCATTTTATCAATTATTCTTGTCAGTAATCTTTCGCCGTCAATCGGGGAGAGATGTAAATCGGAAGCTGCAACAATATTAAGTTCTGTAAGCTTGCCGTCACCTCTTGGTAGTTCAAGTTCAAGAGTCTGAATGATTACATCTCTTTTGTTAAGATTGCCAAGAAATACAATCAAACCAACAGTAGCTATTACAGATAGCGCAGTTATTTTTTTTGTAAGCTCATAATTGCTTTTAACGAATGCAGGAAGAAATTGAAACCAGGAATCAAATAAACGGATAATATCAATCAGCAAAAGTGTAAGTATGAAATAAACTAAAAAGGCAAACCATATAGCTCCAACTCCAAGCCAGATATCGTATACCAACGGCGGGAGGAATTTATAGAGCATTTTGGAAAAGACATATCCGTAAGCTACAATAATAAAGAGGATTACATAGTAAGGTCTTAAGTAAGCATAAGACGATAATGCCTGCCATCCTCTTATAAAAACGTAGTAATTAAGTACTGTGTAAACTGTGAAGAATATTGTGAAAAACCAGAACATATTATCTCTTTTTTAATGTGTAAACAAAATTCAAAATTATTGGGTTCAATATGGGGATGACAGAAATATAAATACAATTGAGATGCATAATACAGGTTATATGTTGTGATTTTAATCATTTAATCTAATCTAAGATCATTTCAATATCCCTGTCTGAAAATAATTTACAGATTTACACTTATTGTGATTTCGAATCCGACTTCAGTCAGTGAGAAATCTGTTTAAGAGATTATCGAGATTTCTCCCTCCGGTCGAAATGACAGTGCACAACAATCGCAAGAGTAATAAAAAAGCCATTGTAGGAAATAATACTAATTTCTAACAATGGCTTATATTCAAACTAATAAACATTATTTATACGAGTGCAATACCTTCATATAATTTGCACGTTCAAATTTAGCAGGATCGGGAACATTCATATAGCTCATACTACCACGCATCTGTTCAATTGATTCATATTCGTGCTCTTCCATCCATGTTTTCATTCTGGTAGTTACATCCGCAATATGTCCGATACCAAATTTCAATAATGATGAAAGCATCATTGTAACATTAGCACCAGCCATAATCATTTTAAGCACATCTTCCTCGGTATAGATTCCGCTTGTTGCAGCCAGATCAGCTTTAACTTTTCCGTAAAGGATTGCAATCCATCTTAAAGGAAGTCTCATTGCCATTGGCGTACTGAGAATTACATTCGGTACTACATCAAGTTTTTCAAGATCTATATCAGGCTGATAAAATCTGTTGAATAAAACTAATCCATCTGCACCTGCGTTGGTAAGCTGTGTAGCCATATTAGCCGTCGCACTAAAGAATGGATGCATTTTAACCGAGATTGGAATTTTAACAGCACCCTTTACTGACTTAACAATATCAATATATACTTTTTCGATTTCTGATGCAGAATTGTTCACGTCGGTTGGCAGAAGATAAATATTTAATTCAATCGCATCCGCACCGGCTTGTTCCATCTTTTTTGCATAGTCTGTCCAGCCGCCCAAAGATTTACCATTAAGACTTGCAATTACAGGAATGTTAACTGCTTCCTTGGCTTTGCGAATGTGATCCAGATATTCCTCAGGACCGAGTTTGTATTCAAAAGGTTCCGGAAAGTAAGAAGTTGCTTCAGCATAACTTTCAGCGTGAGCGGAAGTATGCCAGTCAAGTTCCAGGGACTCATGCTCAATTTGCTCTTCAAACAATGAGTAAAAAACAACTGCCCCGGCTCCGGCATCTTCCATTTCTCTTATATCGGAAATATCCTGTGACAGAGGTCCTGCCGATGGAACAATCGGACTTTTCAATTTCAGCCCTAAATACGTTGTTGTTATATCCATATTAAAATCCTTATTTGATTATTCTCTTATATTTTATTCTTCACTCTTTTTAGGATCCCAGGCAGCAAGTCTTTCATACTCTTTGAACCTGGTATTAACATCTTCCTGCGCAGCTTTCATAAGTTCTGCTGCTTCTTTTGGATGCGATTTAGTAAGCATCTTATATCTTGTTTCCATATAAGCAAATTCCTTAAACGGCATTTTCAATCCTTTCGAATCAAGTTTAAAAGGATTCTTTCCTTCTGCAGCCAGTTCAGGATTAAATCTGAATAATGGCCAGTAACCTGTATCAACAGCAGCTTTTTGATTATTCATTGCAGTGGCCATATTTATTCCGTGTGCAATACAATGGCTGTAAGCAATAATGAGTGATGGTCCGTCATAAGCTTCAGCTTCTAAAAATGCTCTAAGTGTATGAGCATCATTTGCACCCATTGCTACTTTGGCTACATAAACATTTCCATAAGTCATTGCCATGAGTCCTAAATCTTTTTTAGCAGCTGGTTTTCCTGCAGCTGCAAATTTAGCAACAGCACCACGTGGAGTTGCCTTCGAACACTGTCCGCCTGTATTGGAATAAACTTCTGTATCAAGGACAAGAACGTTAACATTCTGTCCCGATGCAAGAACGTGGTCTAAGCCGCCGTAACCTATATCGTAAGCCCATCCGTCACCACCCATAATCCAGACTGATTTCTTAACAAGGTAATCAGCCATACTTAATAAATGCTTAAGGTCATGAGCTTTGCCATTCGCACCGGATTTTAACAAGTCTTCAACTTTTTTCTTTAATGAATCAACTCTTTCTCTTTGTTCGTATATATCGGCTTCATCTTTCTGTTTTGCATTTATAATCGCATCAACAAGATCAGTTCCGATTTCATCTGCGTGCTTTTGCAGCAGCTGAATAGCCTGTGCATTATGTTTATTTATTGCAAGTCTGAATCCAAATCCAAACTCTGCATTATCTTCAAATAAGGAATTAGACCAGGCAGGACCTCTTCCATCTCTATTCGTTGCCCAAGGTGTTGTAGGAAGATTACCACCATAAATAGAAGAACAGCCTGTTGCATTTGCAATGATTGTTCTGTCGCCAAATAACTGGCTGACAAGTTTTACATAAGGTGTTTCTCCGCATCCTGAGCAGGCGCCTGAGAACTCAAACAATGGCTCAAGGAACTGAGAATCTTTAACTTTTGTGAGAGCAACTTTTCTTCTGTCAAGTTCAGGAATGTTCAGGAAGAAATCCCAGTTAGCTCTTTCCTGTTCTCTTATCGGAAGCTGCTCTGCCATATTGATAGCCTTAAGCTTAACTTCTTTTTTATTCTTGGCAGGACAAACATCAACGCAAAGTGCACAACCTGTACAATCCTCAACAGCAACCTGAAGAGAATAATACATATTATCGCCGTAGTCTTTAGCTTTAAATTTGGTGTACTTAAATGCTGCCGGGGCACCTTTTAAATCTTTTTCTTCATATACTTTAGCTCTTATTGTAGCATGAGGACAGACCATTACACATTTGTTACACTGAATACATACTTCCATATCCCAAACAGGAACTTCAAGAGCAATGTTTCTCTTTTCCCACTTGGTTGTTGAAAGGGGATAAGTTCCGTCAACCGGCATTTTGCTTACGGGTAGAAGGTCCCCTTCACCAGCAATAATTTTTGCTGTAACCTCCTGAACAAAATCAGGTGCATCACCAGAGACAAAAGGTTGTAGTTGCAATTTGCTTGTAACTTTTTCAGGTACCTTTACTTCAAATAAGTTTGCAACTGTCTGATCAACAGCATTAAAGTTCATCTGTACGATTTTATCGCCTTTTGCACCGTAGGTTTTCTTGATTGAATCCTTAATAAGATTAATAGCCTCATCCTGCGGAAAGATATTTGATATTGCAAAAAAGCTGGTCTGCATTATGGTGTTGATCCTTACACCCATACCTGTATCGTGAGCGACTTTATAAGCATCAATAATAAAGAATTTCATTTTCTTATCGATGAGATCTCTTTGAACTTTTTCAGGCAGAGAATCCCATACTTCTTCTTTGGGAACAATAGTGTTTAAAAGAAATGTTGCGCCATTATCAGCATCTTTAAGCATATCCATCTTCTCTAAGAATACCTGCTGATGGCATGCAATAAACTTTGGTTTACTTATAAGATAGGTTGACTTTATTTCTTTCGGTCCGAATCTTAAGTGAGATACTGTAACTGATCCTGATTTTTTAGAATCATAAACAAAATATCCTTGAGCAAAATAATCCGTTCCTTCGCCAATTATCTTAATTGAGTTTTTATTTGCGCCCACCGTTCCATCAGCTCCTAGTCCATAAAACTTGCCGCGGAAGGTTTCTTCTGCTTCAACTGAAAAATGTGAATCAAAGTCCAAACTTGAATTTGTAACATCTTCGATTATTCCAACAGTAAAATGACTTTTTGGTTTGTCGGCTGACAAATTATCAAACACAGATTTAACCATAGCAGGTGTGAATTCTTTTGAGGAAAGTCCGTACCTGCCGCCAACGATTTTAGGAAAACTGAATGACAGTTCGTTAGCCATATACTTCTCAGAAATCGCATTCACTACATCAAGGTAAAGAGGTTCACCAGGACCGCCCGGTTCTTTGGTTCTGTCTAATACTGCAATTGATTTAACCGTCTTAGGCAAAGCATTTATAAAATTATCAATTGAGAATGGCCTGTATAATCTAACTTTTATTAAACCGACTTTTTCTCCTTTAGATGTAAGATAATTAACTGTTTCCTCTGCGGCTTCACTGCCAGAGCCCATCATAATAATTACTTTCTCGGCATCCGGCGAACCAAAATAATCGAATAAGTGATATTGTCTTCCGACTAACTTGGCAAATTTGTCCATATACTTCTGAACTATACCCGGGCAGGCAATGTAATATGGATTAACCGTTTCTCTGCCTTGAAAGTAAACGTCAGGATTTTGTGCAGTACCTCTTATTACCGGTTTATCAGGTGTCATCGCCCTATTACGATGAGCAATGATCAAATCCTCATCCAGCATTGCGAGCATATCTTCTTTAGTTAATTCTTCAATTTTCATAACTTCGTGAGAAGATCTGAAACCGTCAAAAAAGTGAATGAACGGAACGCGTGCTTCAAGAGTTGCAGCCTGAGCAATCAATGCAAAATCCATTACTTCCTGAATTGACCCTGAGGCTATCAATCCGAATCCTGTTGAGCGGGTAGCCAT
>DATHSU010000166.1:0-26172 GCA_035463895.1 Ignavibacteriaceae bacterium
GCTAGATTAAATACAACGGTAACTATTTCTTCCAATACAAGATTTCAGTTATCGGGTAATTATATGAAATTCATTGATGCACAGTCAGAGTCAGAACCATTTATGTTTATAAGTGCATCATTACGACAGGATTTCTTTGACAAAACAATGTCACTAACCCTGCAGGCAAGAAATTTATTTAATGCATCAGATTTAAAGATCAATACAAACGGAGCAAACTTTAAGGCGAATGCACTAATAAGACCTGAAGCCCCTGTATTTACTCTGATGTTCAGTTATAACTTCAATAACTTCAAAAGAATTCAGAGACCGAACGATAGCATTGAAATACCTACCGGATTATAAGTTATTCTAATATTCATTCATCCATTTGTAAAACACTGCAAATGGATGAATGGTTAAATTAAATTTCTAGGTTAATCAATCGACCAAACAATCATTCAATCCGGCAATCACCCAATCACCCTTCACACATTCATTACATTAAACTAACAATCTTCTCTTATTCATTATCTATAACATTAGTAAATTTAGATCAGCTATTTATTAATATTGGAACATAAATGTACGAGTATGACAGCACCGGTTATTTTGCACAAGTACCGGGTATGATGGAAGAGTTGTGTGAACAGGAATTGAAAGAGCTTTGTGCTTCGGATACCAAAGTGTCATACCGCGGAGTATATTTTAATGCTGATAAGGAAACTCTTTACAAAATCAATTACACTTCACGACTTATTTCAAGAGTGCTTGCTCCATTAAAATCATTTCACTGTAACAACACAGATGTTCTTTACAAAACCGGGTTAAAAATTAATTGGGAGGATTTTCTTACAGTTGAAAAAACTTTTTCAATTTCTGCCTCGGTTGCAAAAAGTAATATTACTAATTCAATGTTTGCTTCACAGCGGCTAAAAGATTCAATTGCGGATTATTTCAGAAGTAAATTTGATAAGCGCCCCAGTGTTGACACTGTTAATCCGGATGTAAGATTTAATCTTCACATTGAGAAAGATAAAGCTGTCATCAGTCTGGATACATCCGGTGAATCGCTGCATAAACGCGGATACAGACTGCTTGCGGGTGCTGCTCCGATGCAGGAAACTTTAGCAGCAGCTATTATTCGTATAAGTAAATGGGATGGTGAAAATCCCCTATGGGATCCAATGTGCGGTTCAGGAACAATACTTTGTGAAGCTTTGATGCATTACTGCAGAATTCCGGCACAGTATCTCAGAAAAAAGTTTGGATTTTTTAATCTGCCCGATTTCGATTTTCAACTATGGGATAAACTTAAAAAAGATTGTGATAGTAACATACGTCCTCTTGAAAAAGGAATAATATCAGGAAGTGATAAATCACAAAAAATTCTGGAAATTGCACAGAACAATTTATCCCGACTTCCATACTCAGATTTAGTTGAACTAAAATGTCATCCATTCCAGCACGTTAAGATATTTGAGAACGGAACATTTATAACAAATCCGCCTTATGGAATCAGACTTGGCGAAACAGAGGATGTAAAAGCACTATACAAAGAGCTTGGGGATTTTCTTAAAACAAACTGCAGAGGTACTTCGGCCTTTATTTATACCGGCGATCCTGCACTTCGAAAATCAATAGGATTGAGAACAAGCAGAAGAGTTCCGCTTGTAAATGGAAAGCTTGAAGGAGTTCTTTTACAAATTGATAGCTATGAAGGCAGTAAGAAACGAAAGTATAGGGAAAACTCTTACGGGTAAATAATCAATAAAACCAAGATGTTTTATTTAATCACGATGGGCTAACCTTATTTGTTTATAACCTTAACTTTTTATTTAATAGAATAATTTTTATTTGTATTAAAAATCTGCTCTGGAAAACGGGGTTACAAGCCTTTATATTAGTCACACTAATTACTGAAAATTTATCAAAGAAGGTTTTATGTCATTTAACAATTTATTCATCATTACAACGAAAATTGATGTAAAACCATATGATATTGACGCTGCCGGACACGTTAATAATACTGTTTATGTAAGATGGCTTGAGGATTTGAGAATACGTTTGTTTGAAAACTTTCTTCCAATTAATGAACTGCTTAAGAATAACCAGCATCTTGTGGTAACCTCAACCACTATAAATTATAAAAAGAAGATATCTTTAAGTGATAGTCCAGTTGCATCAATGCGACTCATCAGATTCGATAGGGTAATTTGGGTCTTAAATGCTGAATTCAGAGTTAACGATTCTCTTGCCGTATTCGCAGAGCAGAAATGTGTGGTAGTCAATTTATTAACTAATAAAATTCAAAAACCTCCGGTAGGGCTCGTTGAAAAAATAATATATGACAGGAAATAAATGCGTACTTTTTTACTCTTTTTATTAAGCTTTAATTTCACATTTGCACAAAGTTCTATTTTAAGTGGTAAAGTTACTGATTCAAAAACAGGTTTCCCGATACAGGGAGCAGTTTTAGTTTTGCCATCCGGACAGATTACCTATTCAAATTCTGCGGGAGAGTATGAGTTTCGTAACCTTGAATCCGGTACGTATTTAATTCGTTTATCCCATTTAGGTTTTAAAACATTTACTAAAGAAGTAAGTATTGACGGCAATACCAAATATGATTTTTCGATGGATCCTTCACCTATTAAACTTGATGATGTTATAGTTAATGTTGAACGCACAGATAAATTTTTAAAAGACTCTCCGTATTCCATTTCTCTTACCGACAGGGAACATTTTGAAAGCAGAAATTTTTCATCTCTGGCTGATGCACTAAATGATCAACCAGGTATTTCAGCAGTTAAAGACGGAGTGTGGGGCACTGATATCAATATACGCGGATTAAGCAGAAACAATGTTGTTACAACTATTGATGGTACAAGAATAGAAACTGCAAATGATCTATCGGCAAGACTTTCAATGATTGATTTAAATGATATTGAAAGAATTGAAGTGGTTAAAAGTGCGGCTTCTTCAGTTTATGGCTCTGGTGCCACAGGCGGCATTGTGAACATTGTTTCCCGCACACCTTCGTTCAGCAGCGACTATTCTTTTACAGGCAGTTTTCAATCTGGGTACAGTTCTGTTAATAACTTAAGATCAATTTCAGGCAGTCTATTTAATTCAGGCAGTTTCTGGTCATCAAAATTTTCCGGTTCTTACAGAAAAGCCGATGATGCAAAAACTCCTGCCGGCACTCTGAAAAACAGCAGATTTACAGATTACAGTTTAACCGGTTCAATGAATATTCAGCCCATCAGTAATCATTTATTAAAATTAAACTACCAGTTATTTAAAGCAGAGGATGTCGGAATACCCGGCGGAGCTCCTTTGTTTCCTGAAAATGCTGACGTACGTTATCCTGTGGAAAAACGTGAACTGATTTCTGCTTCCTACGAAGTTCAAAATCTTTCACGTGTTTTTAGCAAAATTTTTGTTAGGTATTCACATCAATTTATTTTGAGAGATGTTGAGAATATTCCTAACATTGTTCAAAACATTCCGGCTTCCGGCACTATGCCCCCAAGAAGAGTCAGCATATTGAAGATTTTACCTTCAGCAGATCACAATAGTGATAATCTGCTGCTTCAAACAAATCTTATACTATCAGATAATAATTTATTGATGCTTGGAATTGATTACTGGAGCAGAAGCTATAGCGGCGATAGATTCAGGTTTCAGAAAATTGAAATTCTGGACTCTACGGCATCATCAGTTGTAAATACTATCAACAGAACAATTGCAGAAAAACCGCTGCCGGATTCTAAATTTGAAAGCATTGGTTTTTTTGCTCAGGATGATATTGAAGTATTAAAAGATAAATTGCGGTTCTCACTGGGAGCCAGAATAGATAGAATAATTATAACCGGGGAAGAAACATTTAATCCTTTATATGAAATTACTAATGGAGTGATAAATAATAATCCTGCCAATCAAACCATTATATGGAAAAAAACAGATACGGATGATATTTCATACAGTGGAAATTTAGGATTGAAATATGCAGTCAATCCGGAAATTGACATTACTCTAAGTCTTGGCTATTCATTTCGTTCGCCGTCATTGGAAGAAAGATTTCAATACATTGACCTTGGAAGTTTAGTCAGATTGGGCGACCCTGATCTTAAACCTGAAAAAGGATATTCGACGGATTTAGGATTAAGGTATTACGGAGGGGATATTAAGGTTATTTCAAGTTTATTTTACAATCATATAACCGACATAGTAGTTGAAAAACCCGGAACTTTTGAGGGAAGAAATGCTCAGATTAAAACTAATATTGGTGAGGCTCGTTTATATGGTTTTGATTTTCTGATAAACTATATTTTGTATAGTGATTGGCTTGCGTACTTTACTGCATCTTTTGTTAAAGGTGATGATATTTCAGAAGATACTAATCTCCCGCAAATACCGCCGTTGAATGGCACTTTGGGATTAAAACTGTCAATTGTAAAAAATCTTTCAGTGGATTTTTCTTCAGCTATATTTGCCCCGCAAAATGATGTTTCAGCCGGTGAGATCAGCACACCCGGTTATGCTGTATTTAATGCTTCAGTGAACTATGAAAATATTAATTTTTCTTCCTTCAGAATGCAGTTCTTCGTAGGTGTGGAGAATATATTTGATAAAGCTTTTCGTAATCATTTATCAACAACACGCGGAGGAATAAAATGGGAGCCGGGAAGAAATTTTTATATCAGACTGGTAACAGGCTGGTAGCTTGAGCTGAAGAAATTCAGGAAGTATATGATTTCTTGCAGATCCACACAAAAATTTTTATAGCGAAGCGGGATTCGAATTGATAATCGTAAAATGTGTTTTCGTTTAGTCATTCATCAATTCATCCATACAAAATCTTAATTATAATCAGAAAAAATTTATTGACATGATTAAATTGATAATATCTGACATATGACCTGGTATTACTTAGCACTTATATCTGCAGTGTTCTCCGCATTGGCAGCAATATCTGAAAAGAGAGTTCTTTTCAGATTAAACGCACTTGATTTTTCATTTTTTGTTTCGATTATAACCCTCATACTCTCAATACCGTTTTTTTTCGATGCCCCCTTAAATTTAAGTTTGTCTACGCCGCTTATTATATTATTTCTAAAGGCTATATTAAGTGCATTAGCATTTCTTTGCGTAATGCTTGCAATTAAGAACCTGGAAATAAGTGAGGCACTGCCGCTGCTTGCTTTATCGCCCGGACTGGTTGCGGTTCTGGGCGTTTTGTTTATCCAGGATACCCTGCTATTCAATGAATGGATCGGTATATCACTTATGCTTATCGGAACATATATTCTGGAATTGAAGAAAGATGATAAAAGTATTTTTGATCCATTTAAATCTCTGTTAAGATTTAATAAGTACAAATATATTTTTTTTGCTTTGATTCTGTTTTCAATTACATCCTTAATAGATCGTGTACTTCTGAAAGATTTTAAATTACCGCCTTACACATTTATGGCATATCAGCAGTTATTTTTTGCTCTCATATTTACAACAATGGTTCTTATCAGAAAGAAAAAAGTTAATGATATTTTTAAGACATTAAATAAAAATGTTATCTATTTAATATTGTTGATTTCTTTGTTTACAGTTATCTATAGGTATACGCAAATAGAGGCAACAAAAATTGCTGCAGTCGCTCTGGTACTTTCTGTAAAAAGATTATCTGTTTTGATGGCAGTGATAATCGGCGGAAAGTTATTTAAGGAGAGTAATGTTTTGAAGAGATTGATTGCGGCGGTTATAATTCTAACAGGCCTGGTAATCCTGGTTAACAGTTAATTACTTATTTAAAAACTCCCCAATAAGCTGTATTATTTCCTTCATTGTAAAAGGTTTTGAAAGATATGCGTCACACCCGGAATCAAGAATTTTTTCCTTATCTCCAACCATTGCATGCGCAGTCACAGCAATTATGGGTATGTCGATATAATCAGGCATATTTCTAATAAGCCGTGTAAGATCCAATCCGTTTATGCTGTGTTTTAATGAGATATCCATCAGGATTAGATCATATTTCTTTTTCGCTAAAAGATTTATTGCGGTTTCCGCATCAACGGCATTCTCAACCATGCATAGTTTTTCCAGGAAACGTCTTACTACTGAAAAAGCCACTTCTTCATCTTCAACATAAAGAATGTTTTTTATTTCATTCATAGAAGTACTATTTAGTTAATCCAAACAAATATAAATAGCATAAACGATTAATTTCTGTAGGAATTTTGCTGATTTTAAAGCGAATCAGCAGCAGAGGTCATATTGGTTAGAGAGTGGCTAAAAATTGTACCAATACTGCAACTTTTTGTTTATTTTTTATCTAAATATTAAACTGTTAAGAGGAATTATTTGTCTAAATTTGCAGTTTAGTATTATAGAAAAACAATAAAAAAATAAATATGAAGAAATATTCGTTTGTATTATATTTTGTACTCTCCTTAATTATCGGCTTTTTCAGTAGCGTTCTTTCCCAATCAAATCCGGGTGGGCAGGGCAGGCAACAAATGGCAGCACCTGAAGGATTATTAACCGGACAGTTGATTGATAATCAAACAAAACAAATAATTGAGTATGGCAATGTAGTTTTATTCAGCTACAGAGATTCATCAATGATTACCGGTACAATATCAGACAATGAAGGAAAGTTTGTTCTGAATAAATTACCATTTGGTATGTATTTCCTGCGAGCCTCTTTTATAGGATATCATGATCTGGTAATTGACTCAATCCGGATAAGACCCAATGCTATGACTTTCGATCTGGGAGTGTTAAAGCTTGATGAAAGCTCTATTATGCTTGGTAATGTTGTTGTAACCGGTGAAAAAGAAATGATAATTAATAACCTTGATAAAAAAGTTATTAATGTTGATAAGGATCTTACCGTTATTGGCGGAACCGGAGTTGATGTTGTACAAAATATTCCTTCTGTCAGTGTTGATGTTGATGGAAATGTAAGTTACAGAGGTAATCAGAATATTAGAATATTAATTGATGGAAAACCGAGTGAACTGCTGGGATTAGGATCGGGTGATATCCTGTCAAATATACCAGCAACAGATATTGAATCTGTTGAGCTTGTTACCAATCCCTCTGCCAGATATGATCCTGAAGGTACGGGCGGAATATTGAACATTATACTTAAGAAGAAAATAGCCGGCGGATTAAATGGAACTATTAGTGCAACCGCTGGCACAGGTGATAAATATAACGGTTCATTTAATTTAAGTTATCGGCTCCCATCGATAAATTTTTTCGGTTCGTTTGATTCAAGGATGTCGCAGAACGATACCTGGGGAAATTCATTAAGAACTAATAATTTTAATAATAACGTTTCATATTTGGATCAGTCGAGCGACGGTATTTTTGAACGAATGGGATATAGCTTTACAACTGGAGTTGATTACATTCCAGATAACTTTAATACTATTACTTTTTCTTTTCGCGGCAGAAGAAACAGCTGGGATAATAATAGCCTCGTTCAGACTACAACTTTAAATTCATTAAATGAAATTACAAGCTATTTTGAAAGATCAAGTGATAACAACAGAAGAATGAGGGCATTTAATTATACATTAAGTTATAAAAGAACATTTGACAAAAAAGGAGCTGAACTTACTGCCGATGTGATCTTGGGCGATTTTAAAATGAACAGGGATGAAAATTTCTTGCAAAGAAATTTTAACGCTAATCCCAGTCCTTCTGTTCAGGATGAATTCAGGCAGCAGGGTTTATCTGAAAATAAAAATAAACAATGGACTGCACAATCAAATTATATAAATCCCATCGAGGGATTTGGGCGAATTGAAACAGGTTTTAAATTAACCTTAAAAAACTTTAATTCTAAAAATGATTATTTAAACTTAGAAACAACAACCAATAACTGGATTAACGATCTTTCACGAAAAACAGATTTTGATTACGAAGAAAACATCTATGCAGTATATGGCATTTACTCTAATGCCATCAAAGATTTTAAATTTCAATTAGGACTACGGGTTGAACAAGCAGAGGTGACAGGTAAGGAAATGTTGACGCAATCATCGTTTAACAAAGAATACATTGCGGCTTATCCGACCGTTCATTTGGTTCAATCTCTTCCTTCAGAACAGGAAATGGTTTTAAGCTATAGTCGCAGGGTAGAAAGACCAAGTAATAGGATTTTGCATCCATATGTCGATCGTTCAGATTCCTTAAACATCAGTTATGGAAATCCGGAACTTGATCCTGAATTCATTAATGCACTCGAACTCGGATACTCGAAACTTTTTGGCAGAACTGCACTGACTTCTTCTGTATTTTACAGAAATACTACAGATGCAATAACTTACTATACCATCATAAGGGATGATGGAGTTACAGAATCCACATGGCGTAATCTTGCAAAAAGCACTTCTTATGGATTAGAATTAACTGCCAGTTCACCGGTACTTTCATGGCTGCGAACAAATGCAAGTTTTACATATTTCAAAAATGAGTTTGAAGGTTTTAACATCGTTTCAGATGATCATAGCTGGATGAGTAAAATTAATACTACATTTATGCCATCAAAAGATTTTAACATTCAAGTAAATGTCAATTATGATGCTCCTGGAGTATTCTATCAATCAAGGAGAAAAGAACAATTTTCTACTGATTTTGCTATGAAGAAAGATTTTATGGATGGACAATTATCCCTTACATTCAGAATCAGTGATGTGTTCAATACAAGAAAATGGGAATCTGAAACTTTTGGTCCGAACTTCCTGACAACCTCTTACAGAAAATTTGAATCGCGTGTTGCATATCTGGGAATCTCATTCAGACTCAGTCCCAATAATAATAACAGGGATCGAGAGAGAAGACCGCGTGATGAAGATGATATGATGGATGAGTTTTAATTTTTTTAGCGCAGATTATTCTTTCACTTTTTATACAGACTGCGCTTCTTCATATTACCAATTATTAGATTGCATCAATCATTAAATCATCTTATCTTATTTTAGATTGAAGCTAAGAATCACTGCTTACTAAAATGCTCCGGTGTTTCACATTTTTATAATTTTGATATATACAGGAATTCTATGCATAAGATAGTTTTTATCGTACTTCTGAAGTTTATAATTATTTCTGAAAATAATTTTTCACAGATAAGAAGCAATCAGCCATTATCTGGTGGTTCAATATCCGGGAGGGTTTTAGAATCCGGAACGGGTAAGCCAATTGAATATTCCAATATTGTTGTGCTTTCCGTTTCTGATACAACTCTGGTTACCGGTGGAATTACAAATTCCGACGGTTATTTTAACCTGACACAAATTCCTGAAGGTGCGTATTTCCTTGATGTTAGATTCATAGGGTTTGAAGATAAACGTTTTGAAGTTACTCTTACTTCCAGGCAAATGAATCTGGATATGGGAGAAATAGTTATTTCAGCAACAGAAATTGATATCGAAGAAGTAATTGTGGAAGGACAGAGATCTCCCGTAAGTTATCAGATTGATAAAAAAGTAATAGATGTAGAGCAAATGCAGACTGTCATTTCTGGAAATGCAGTTGACATTCTTGAGAATATCCCTTCAGTAACTGTTGATATTGATGGCAATGTAAGTTTGAGGGGAAGCGGAAGTTTCACAGTATTAATTGATGGTCGTCCCTCTGTTCTAGATGCACAGGATATTCTGCAGCAAATACCTGCAAGCTCTATAGGTTCAATAGAAATTATTACCAATCCATCTGCAAAATATGATCCTGAAGGAACAGCAGGAATAATAAACATCGTACTTAAAGAAAGCAGGTTGCTGGGGTTCAGCGGAATTGTAAATGCAAATGCAGGGTTAAATGACAAGTACGGGGGTGATTTTTTGGTTGAGTATGTTGAGAATAAGTTCAGCTCACACTTTGGTTTTGATTATAACAGAAGATTTTCACCTGGTGATAGGAGACAGGAGAACAGGTTTATTTTAGATCAGAATACAAATTTTATTAATTCACTTGGTGATAGAGAACGTGGAAGGATTTCCTATAGTGCGAGAGCCGGGATGGAATTCAGACCAGGTCAGTCAAATATTCTGAGTTTTGGAGGAAGAATCGGATTCAGAGAATCAATTGATAATGCTTTACTGAATTATGTACAATGGTCACAAAATGATCCTCAGCAATTTAATTATTTGAGCCGGTCAGAACGTTCGCGTGCATCAACCTTTTTTGCTTTAAATTCAAATTTTATTCATAAATTCAATTCAAAAGGACATGAACTGAGCACTGAGTTAGTTTTCAGTTCAAATGAAGCTGACGAATTTACAAGATCATCTGAAATAAATAACAACACTCAATTCGACGGAAAATGGACTACTGAGAAGGGACCGTCTTCTGATGTCAGAGGTAAGGTTGATTATGTCCTTCCTATCGGTAACAACAGTAAATTTGAATCAGGTTATCAGGGGCAAATAGATATTTCTGAAGAAAGCACCTCTCTGCTCAACTATAGTTCAACAATGGGCATTTATGAAATTCAACCTGAGTTCAGCTATACAACAGAATATACCCGAAGCGAACATGCCCTGTACTCAATTTTTTCAAATAGCTGGAATAAGTTTGGATTACAGGCCGGTTTAAGAGGTGAATATACTTTCAGAACTATTGAATTGCCATTGCTGGATCAGGAGTATAGAATTAACCGGTGGGATTATTTCCCTTCCGTTCATGGTTCATATGAATTCTCAAAAGGAAATCAAGTAATGGCTAGTTATACGCGAAGAATTGAACGCCCGCGCGGATGGCAGCTTGAACCGTTTGACACCTGGATGGATGCTAATAATGTCCGCAGAGGCAATCCTGCTCTTGAACCTGAATACATTGATTCTTATGAAATGGCAGTTCAAACATACTTCGGAAATATTTCGCTTTCTGCTGAAGTTTACTATAAGATGACCCAGAACAAAATTGAAGGAGTCCGTTCCGTATTCGCAGATGATGTAACACTTAATACCGTTGAAAATATTGGCAGAGACTATTCAATCGGTTCTGAAGTAATGCTGCTCTTTGATGTGTTCAAATTCTGGAATGTTAATCTGATGGGGAATATTTATAATTATAAGATAGAGGGCGTTCTATATGAAGAGCAATTTTCGAGAGAAAGTTTTAACTGGCAGGGAAGACTTAATAATGTATTTCGTCTCGGCGGCACAACTCAACTCCAGGTAAATGCAAGATATAACAGTCCTTCAGTTTCTTCACAGGGAAGGAGAGAGGGATATTTTTCAACAGATCTTGCATTAAGGCAGGATATATTTGATCGGCTCCTATCAGTTACTCTTCAGGTTCGTGATGTGCTGGGTACAGCAAAATATGAATTTACTTCTGAAGGATTGAACTTCTATAACTACAATTATTTTACTAGGGAATCTCCGGTAGTTATGCTGAATTTGAGATTAAATATAAATACTCAAAGAAATGAAAGAGAGGGAACAAACGAAAATGGAAATTTTAATGGGGAGGATTTTTAGTAAATTTTCTTTGTGAAAAAAATCATTTTATTTCCGTTATTAATAACTTTCTTGTTATCGGCTCAACCTGAAAATCCCGGGCCGCATCAGGCAGGATGGACAAGTGAAACATTAAATCGCGATGGAAGAAATCTTAATTCTATAATCTATTATCCATCATTCGAAGAAGGCAGTGAATCACAGATCGATACCTTAAATGGTGCTTATCCGGTTATTGCATTCGGCCACGGCTTCTTTATGCAGAACAGCTATTACATTTCTATATTCAAGCATCTTGCAAGTTATGGTTATGTTGTAATCGCTCCTCAATTTCCTGATAACAATCATCTCCAGCTTGGATATGATCTTATCTTTTGTGCTGATCATATCAAATCACAAAATCAAAATCCCGACTCTCGATTTTATAATTTAATTGACACTACCAAAACAGGTT
The DNA here is from genome assembly GCA_035463895.1 of Ignavibacteriaceae bacterium. GTDB lineage: Bacteria > Bacteroidota > Ignavibacteria > Ignavibacteriales > Ignavibacteriaceae > JAGXRK01. Next base: position 11,914 of record DATHSU010000166.1, read on the forward strand.
TGTCAGGTCACTCAATGGGCGGAGGCGCCAGTCTGCTTGCCGCAGCTAATAGTGCTTCCGTAACCGTAGCCGCTCCTTTAGCAGCTGCTGAAACCAATCCATCTGCAATATCAGTTATGAACCAGATACAAGGAGTTGTGTATCTAATATCGGCTCAAAATGATGGGATAACGCCTGTTAATACAAATCAACTCCCGATGTTTAACGATGCTTTACCTGTTAAAGGTTTACCAGTTATTAAAGGTGGGAATCATACAAAGTCTATGGATACACGCATCTGGGATTGGACTGATCCGAACGGGTATTTAACACCGGCACAACAGCTTACGACTACGAGAAAATACCTGACCAGTATTTTTAATTTATTTCTGAAGGAGGATACTACATATTTCAAATATGCTTTTGGAAGTGAAGCACAGACTGATACTTCAATAATTTTTCAATATGAATTGAAACCATTGGTTCCGATGGAGTTTACTCTAATCTCTCCGACTGATACTTTAACTGAAACGAGTATTACATTTATATGGAATAACACTTATTCATTAAACCTTTATGATGAAATAAATTATGAATTGATTATTGCATCAGATGAATTTTTTAATAATGTAATATTTCAATCAGGCAGTATCTCTGATACAACTTTTTCAACAGAACTTCAGAACGGCAGCTATTTCTGGAAGGTGAAAGCATTTACATCAGATTCTACTTTTACATTCAGCAACACACTTAATTTTATAGTAGATATTCCCACAGGAATAAATGAATCAAAATCTCAGTTTTATGAATTCAGACTTGAACAAAATTATCCGAATCCTTTCAATTCAAAAACAATAATAGAATTTGTCATTCCGATTCCGACGAGTCGGGAGAAGAATCTTAAAGATTTCTCGTCGCAGGCTCCTCGAAATGACAATATGATGGTGACCTTAAAAGTATATAATATTTTAGGAAATGAAGTTGCAACTTTAGTCAGCAGTTTGCAACAGCCGGGAAATTATGAAGTTGAATTTGATGGCAGCAATTTATCATCAGGAGTTTATCTGTACAAAATCCAAATCGGGGAGAGATCCTTAAGTTGTAAAATGATATTGATGAAGTGAGTTTATATCATTTCTCTGCACCACAAAGCTATGATCTGAAAATTCCAAGAAGTTTTTCTGCGGCTAATGTTGGTGTGATCTTATCCTTTAAAATTTCTTCTTTCATTAATGCAATTGCTTTCTGAACTTTTTCATTATTATAGAATTCATCACGTAAAGTATCTTCAATCATTCTGAAAACCCATTCAATCGTCTGATCCTTTCTGCGTTGTTCAAAAACACCGGATTCTTTAACAAGCTGTTCAAACTTTTTAATCACATCCCACAATTCCGGAATACCTTTTCCTGTTAACGCTGAACCCGTATAAGCCTGTGCCGTCCAGCCTTTTGTAGCAGGCTGCAGATAGTGAAGTGCATTGTTATAATCTGATCTTGCAATATTTGCTTTCTTTTCGTTATCGCCATCAGCTTTGTTGATAAGAATGGCATCTACGAGTTCCATTATACCGCGTTTTATGCCCTGCAGTTCATCGCCGCCACCGGCTATTAGAACTAACAAAAAGAAATCAACCATAGAGCGAACAGTAACTTCACTTTGTCCAACGCCAACTGTTTCAATAAGTATAATTTCAAATCCGGCAGCTTCACAAACTGTAATTGTCTCACGACTTTTCCTCGTAACACCACCAAGAGTTCCGCCTGAAGGAGAAGGACGAATAAAACAATTTTTCTCCTTGGAAAGATTTTCCATTCTTGTTTTATCACCGAGAATACTTCCTTTAGTAACTGTGCTGCTTGGATCAACAGTAAGCACAGCTACTTTGTGCCCCTGTTTAATCAAATACATTCCGAGTGATTCAATCAAAGTGCTTTTACCGGCACCGGGTACGCCTGTAATTCCAATTCGTAATGATTGACCGGAGTGGGGGAGAAGTTTCTTCAAAACTTCCTGTGCAGTATCGTGATCAGTTGAGTTGTTACTTTCTACTAATGTTATTGTGCGTGCAAGAATATTTCTATCAAATCTTAAAACACCGTTTATGTACTCATCAATTGATAAAAGCTTTCGTTTTGTATTATTAGCTTGTTTTCCTTTCATATTACTTTCAACTCCTTTTACAATTCTTACAGCAAACTTGCCTGCCGTGGCAGGATCATCACCGGCATTTTCAGGTGTCCAGTCGGGTTTATAAGTATTTGGTTTTTGTTTTTTCATATATGCAATTTAAGAATTATTCCCATTCCCATTTTTCGGGATTCCAATTATTCTTTGTCTCAGAATCGAAGATAGGTTGTATAAAAGACTGGATTTGGGAAACCACTTCAGAAAATGTTTGATTGCTTTCAAATTTATTTCTATCAAGAAATGCTTTCCAAAGATTTTGAAATCTCTCATCCTTTTTAAACTTATCTTCAAAAATTGGTTTACTTAATTCTAATTTTGTTGATCGGTTGCTGAATGTTGTTATTATTGCCTGAATTAATGTCTCCTTTTTGAAATTATAATGTTCAGCAAAAAACAGGATATCATAAAAATCTTTCATTCGACTTGTTTGCAACTGAAGTGATGCAATCGCTTCAAACTTTTCAGCAATTGCCGTTTCTATTGAATAAACTTTTAGTTTAGGCGCAGGAAAATCAAGTAGAGTTGGAAAATAAATTTCTACTGGACCAGCAGTAATTATATCACCGAATCCAATATCAAGCTGCATTCTCTCTCTGGAATTTTCTAGAAATGCATAAAATTTAATCCGTACTCCTTTATAATCACCATCTTCAGTTATGTTCTCAGCTTCAACTGAATCTGAGTCAAAGCTTAATCCATCATTAATTTTGATCAATAGGATTTCTTTAATTACTTCAATTAAATCATCAATCACATTTGGAACCTTTGAACCCAGAAAATCAATATCTCGGGTTGGACGATTTCTACTTATATCGTGAGCTATAAAAAGTAAAGCGCCTTTTAAAATTAGATTGTTTGAATAAATTGATTTTGAAAGACGATAAAGAAATCTTTCCTGAACATATTGACTAACGACACTTTGAAATTCCCATCCGGATTGAGTTGATATATTTCTTAATCTTTCTTTTACCGATGCTGAAATATTTTTTATTTCCTTTTTCTCTTTCACGATAGTATTGCCTTAACCATCGGTTCAATCTTCTTTTTTACTCCACAAATTTCTGCGTACTCTATAAGTTTTGGGATATTTCTTTCTTTTCGATTTTGCAGATATGTTTTTAGCGATTCGACAGCAATATCCTCCCCTATCTTATTCATATACCTAAAAAGATCACCAATTGTTTTTTCTTTGTTATATATTTTAACAATCCCACTTTTTGTTTTTAGGATTTCAATTCCCGGTGAGTAGTAACTATCTGCGAAGTAATAAACTTTTATTGGTGGATAACTAAGTTCAAATTTATCCGTGTTATTTGGAACTGCAACATAAATTTCCGAAGGATTAAATGTCGTTAGCTCATAATAACTTGCTGCCGAAAGCATGCAAATAACAGCCCGTTTATTAGCATGACAAACCTCAACAAAACTTTCATGTTCGTCATGCTCATAATTTACTAGTTTGTATAGACCGGGTTTTATTTTTTCAATTATACCAAGCTCCACAGCATTAGCAATTCGTCGTGTATGAATATTAGCTTTCTTCAGCTCCACCATACGAGCGTAACCTTTATTTTTTTCAAATATTTTGATTATTTCATTCATCTGATAAGTATTGGTTCTTTTACAAGGTAAATATAACAAATCTACCTTGAAATCGAACCAGATTAAGGAAATTGTTTGAAGGCGAGTTTGAATCATTTCTTAGGCAAATATATCAAATCTGCCTAAGAATCGATTCATCTCACAAGGATTAAATTTACTGCCAATAAGTTGAATTGGCAGTGATTTAGAACCAGATGGTTTTTAGGGAAAAGTTAGCCGAGAAAATGGAAAGTATAATAACTGAAAAATGATGGAACACGGATGCACCGCGTCATCACGGATTAGATCAGTTTAAATTCGTCCAATCCGTCTAATCAGTGTACTATTGTTTTAAAAGCGTTCCTTAACCAACTCCATTATCTTAATTCCCGCAACGGGAATTTTTGTACCTGGGCCAAAAATTGCTGAAGCACCATGTTCATAAAGAAAATCATAATCCTGTGCAGGAATAACTCCGCCGCAGATTACAATTATATCTTCTCTGCCGAGTTTTTTTAGTTCTTCAACAAGCTGTGGTAAAAGCGTTTTATGTCCTGCTGCAAGCGAACTCATTCCAACAACGTGGACATCATTTTCAACGGCCTGCTGTGCTGTTTCTTCTGGTGTCTGGAATAACGGACCAACATCAACATCAAAACCCATATCGGCGTAAGCTGTTGCAACAACCTTGGCTCCGCGATCGTGTCCGTCCTGTCCCATTTTTGCGATCATAATTCTCGGACGGCGACCTTCCTGTTTAGCAAATTCATCCGTCATTTGGCGAACCTGCTCAAACAGTTCATCATCCTGAGCATATTCACTGCTGTAAACTCCTGATATTGTTCTTGTCACGGCTTTATACCTTCCGCTTACTTTTTCAATTGCTAATGAAATTTCTCCAAGTGTTGCTCGTGCTCTCGCTGCAACTATTGAAAGTTCAAGTAAATTACCTTCACCGGTTTCTGCACATTTTGTTAAAGCATCAAGAGCTTGCTTTACATCTTCATCATTTCTGTTTTGTTTTACGGATTGCAATCTTTTAATCTGTGATATTCTAACTGCTGTGTTATCAACTTCTAAAATCTCAATCGGATCTTCTTTATCTAATCGATGTTTATTAACTCCAACTATAATTTCTCTGCCCGAATCAATTCTTGCCTGTCGTCTTGCAGATGCTTCTTCAATTCGCATTTTAGGAATTCCGGCTTCAATTGCTTTTGTCATTCCACCGTAAGATTCGACTTCAAGAATATGTTCCCAGCCTTTTTTGAGAAGGGCATCTGTTAATGCTTCAACATAATAAGATCCGCCCCATGGATCAATAACCTTGGTAATATAAGTTTCATCCTGAAGGTAAAGCTGAGTGTTTCGAGCAATGCGTGCAGAAAAATCTGTAGGCAACGCAATTGCTTCATCCAAAGAATTTGTGTGAAGTGATTGTGTGTGTCCAAGTGCCGCAGCCATTGCTTCAATGCAAGTTCTTACAACATTGTTAAATGGATCCTGCTCAGATAAACTCCAACCCGAAGTTTGTGAGTGAGTTCTTAGCGACATAGATTTAGAATTTTTAGGATTAAACTGTTTGATCATCTTTGCCCAGATTAATCTTGCAGCACGCATCTTTGCAACTTCCATAAAATAATTCATTCCCTGTGCCCAAAAGAATGAAAGCCGTGGTGCAAATTCATCGATATCCATTCCGGCTTTTATTCCAGTGCGAACATACTCTAATCCATCTGCAAGTGTGTATGCCATTTCAAGATCGGCAGTAGCTCCAGCTTCCTGCATATGATATCCTGAAATAGAAATGCTGTTAAACTTCGGCATATTCTTAGCAGTGAACATAAAAATATCAGCAATAATTCGCATAGAAACTTCTGGTGGATAAATATAAGTATTGCGCACCATGTATTCTTTTAGAATATCATTCTGAATTGTTCCTGTAAGCTGTTCGTGTTTTACACCTTGTTCTTCTGCGGCAACAATGTAAAATGCAAGCACAGGAAGAACTGCACCATTCATCGTCATCGATACAGACATTTTATCAAGAGGAATATGATCGAAAAGAATTTTCATATCAGCGATCGAATCAATTGCAACGCCGGCTTTTCCAACATCACCTACAACTCTTGGATGATCAGAATCGTAACCACGGTGAGTTGCAAGATCGAACGCAACTGATAATCCCATTTGTCCCTGTGCAAGATTTCTTCTGTAAAATGCGTTACTTTCTTCTGCAGTTGAAAATCCTGCGTATTGTCTAACAGTCCATGGACGCTGAACAAACATTGTTGAATAAGGTCCGCGTAAAAACGGGGGAATGCCTGAAAGATAACCAAGATGTTCACAATCTTTTACATCATCCTGTGTGTAAAGCGGTTTAACGGGAATCTTTTCCATTGTTTCCCAGATAAAATTCTCTACTGATTTTCCGGTTTCAGATTTAAATTTTTCTTCCCACTCATTTTTAGAAATATCTTTAGAAGATAAATCTAGTTTTATGTCTTTAAAATTTGGTTTCATAATTTTCTCGATAGTTATTAGAACAATGGAACACTGATTTGACTGATCAAACTGATTTTAACGGATCAGAACCGCGAATATTCGTCGGATCCGCTCAATCCGAGTTCTATTGACTTATTTTCTTTATTAAATTACTTAAAATCTGATGCGCATCAGCACCGACATAAATAAAGTCATCAACTCCCGATTTTTTATGTTCTTCAATCTGATCTTTTGGATAACCTGCAAGAATGACGGCAACATCTTTCGATTTTTCTCTTATTCCTTTAACAATCGCAGGAGCAAGTTCGGGATAGGTATCATCAGTTGAGCAAATAACTACTGCCTGAGCCTTTGATCCAATTGCTGCTTTAATTGCTTCATCAGTTGAATTAAATCCATTCGGATAAACAATTTCAAATCCGCCAACTTCAAAAAAAGCTCTCGAAAAATCTGCACGGGCTTTAAATTGTTTTAACTGACCCATTGTTGCAAGAAATACTGTTGGTTTGCTACCAGTTTTCTTTTTATAAGTTTCAGAGGCAATCCTTAGTTCTTCAAATATTTCTGCAAGCCGGAATTGTTTTAATGGCTGAACTGAAATTCCTTTCTCTGCAGAAGCCCGAATTGATTTTGATATCTCGCCTAATGAAGCACCTTCTAAATAAGCTTCCACAGCATTATCAATCAACTCATAAGATTTTGTATCAGCTATTTTCTGAAGTTTTTCAAGAATGCTTTTATGTTTTTTATCTTCACCGGTAATTCTGTATTTCTGGATATAATCAACCCGTTTTTTGTAAACAGCCGCTAAGTCCTGCTTTTTAACTTTCATCATTTCTTCTTTAGGATTTGCGTACATATTTGTACCAACAAGAACAGATTTACGTTTTGCAAAATCTTTTTTCTTTGCTTCAGCAACTTTGCTGATTTCTTCATGCACAAAGCCGGATTGAATTGCTTTAAACATTCCGCCGTTTTCTTCAATTGTCTGGAATAATTTCCATGCAGCTTTAGCAATATCATCAGTAAGTTTTTCAACAAAGTATGATCCGCCTGCGGGATCAATAACCTGGTCGAGATGTGATTCTTCTTTAAGTATGATCTGAGTGTTACGTGCAATTCGTCTCGAAAAATTGCTTGATTCATTAAATGATTCATCAAACGGATTTGTATGAATTGAATCAGCTCCGCCCACAATTGCTGAAAAAGCTTCTGTAGTTGTACGAAGCATATTTACATAAGGATCAAAATAAGTCTGATTAAGCTCAGTCGTTTTTCCCTGAATAAATATTTTTCTATTTTCTTCCTTAACTCCGTACGCCTCAAGAATTTTACCCCACAACATTCTTGCTGCACGAAGTTTTGATATTTCCATAAAGTAAAATGATCCGATTCCAAAAGTAAATTTCATTCTCTTTGCAGCATCGTCAGCCTTTAATCCTCTATCGATCATTTCCTGCAAATACTCAACGGCAGCTGCTAAAGTAAAAGCCAATTCCTGCACTGCACTTGCACCTGAATTATTAAAAGCCATTCCGCTTACTCCGATTGTTTTAACAGGAGAGTTTGATTTGATCATCAACTCGGTAGCTAACTTAATTTCATCAAAATTCTGTTTTACTGAAATTGGAAGTTCACCCTTCGTCAGCAAATATTCATAAGGATCAGAAGTTATTGATCCCTTTATGTTCATCAGGCTAGTTCTGGATTCATCTGCATAAGCTTTAAAGAGTAAAGTTGTTGGCAATGCCGAGAAACCACCGTTGATATTGATTGGTTGATTGGTAAGATCTATATCCTTAAACAGCACCTGCATTTTTCTAACACCTGAAATTGAAAGTCCGCCATTACCGACCTCGCCGGATTTTGACTGATCAGCATCAAGTCCAAGCTGAGTTGGATTATCAAGCACAATATTAATTGAGTTTAAGCCTCTTTCCAGATCGTGCTTAAGAACTTCATTCATATCTTCCGGTAGTGCCTGATCATATTCCTGGGCAATTTCCCATTCACGACCATTATATCCGTAAGAATTGCTCCCACGAAGAAGATGTTCAAAGCCAGGAAAATTATTTGTTTGAGGAAGATCTTTAATATCTTGTGATGTATAGATCGGCTGAAGTGTAATATCTTCATAGGTTTTTGTGGTAAGTTTTTTGTCGAATGATTCACCCTTCAGATCTTTTTTAACCTGCCTTTTCCATTCTTCAAACGATGGACTTTCAAATTCTTTTTTTAGTTCAGGCTTATCACCTAGTTTGACTTCAATTGCCATAAATTGACTCCGGAGTTCATAATTATTGTCGCACCAAAATTACAAAAAAGTTGGAGATTTAAGGAGGGAATATGTCTGAATCCGAACTAAATTAAATGAAATTAACTATTCATTCTTTTCGAATGACCTTTTATTTTAATTTTTATATAAACTGAAATAAAAAACAGCAGTCAAAAAATTGTGCCTGAAAGATGAAAAATATCTTCAATCATATTTGCTTGTGTGAATTGTATAATTTTTTCATTACTTAAAAGATTAAGAATTACCGCAATTCCCATAAAAGCAAAAGACGATAACATCAATAACGAATGATAGATCAATATTATTGACTTATATTTTATCAGATAGTAAAAAATCAGAGAAGCATAAATAAAGTATATGATTGTGTTCGGAATATTTATCCAAGCTTTTATAACATTATGCAGCTTGACTTCAATAATAATGATTAAAAATACTGTTATCAGAACGGAGAATATAAAAAAACGAACCAATGGTAATTTGCTTTTAACATTAAGTAATAAAACCGCTTGAATAATAACGGGAATTGCAGCTATGAGAATTGCGACTTTAAGGATGTCAATCATATTAAGAACAAAAAACACCGCCACCCTTAAACTGGATGGCGGTGCTCAAATACTAAGCCGGAGGATTCCAGGTTTCCAAAATCAGTTTTCTGTCCTTCAACAAACCGTTTTTAACATCTTTAACATTAGAAACGGTCCTGTTAAGTAAGCCGTAGAGATTATCAACATATAATCTCATTACCTCATAATCCTGTCCGGTTGGAATGTTTTCGATAGCCTCCAACATATCAAGATAGATTTTATCGAGAGTTTTTATTTCACTTTCAAAAAGTGTTTCTTCTTTTTTCATTTCCATGGATGCCCCTGATAATAAATAAATAATTTAAAAAGTGCTTAAATGTACTTCGTCAATCAATGTTAAAACAGAATTAATTTTTTCAATTTTCGATTGCGGATAATTCTCATCCGGTTTCAATTCCAATGCTTTCTGATAATATGATTTTGCCTCAGAGTACTTTTTATCTTTCAGATACTTATCTGCTTTACTAATGTTTTCTTTATAAGCTAATTCTTTATCAACAACAATCTCAACCATCTTGAACTTATCACCTGATTCTTCAACAATAATTTTTCTGAACTCCTCAGGATAGCCAATGTTTTTAGGCTTATAGAATTCATCCTTGGTAATACCATCAATATGTTTTAAGATAAGATCTTCACCAAGTTTTTTCCATGTTTTATAAGTCTTTTCAGCAGAAGCCACTGAATAATCAGTAAGATATTTAATTGCCTCACCTCTTGAATTCTTCAATAAAGAAAGTGCTGCTGCTTCGATTGTTTCCTGCTGAGCGAGAAACTTTCCTTCAAGGTCGTTCTGAACTCTTTGAACATCTCCTATTACAACAGAGAATCTTGGATATGACCAGTTGGACACAAAGTTAAATACCCAGAATGCAGAATCCCAGGTAAATTCAGATAATGAACCAACGCCTTTGGCAAAGTTTGCCGGAGCTTTAGTCATAGAAGCATACATAGGTGTATAAACAGTAAAGTAAGTGTCATCCACTCCAAACCAAAGTACTCCACCCACTTCCCTTGGTAAATGAGATCGGGCTTGCGACACGAATGAAAATCCTGTCTGCGCTGTTGAAATCGGTCTCTCATTAAAGAATTGCTCACCTTCAAATTCCCATACCAATGGTCTGGCCCTGTAAGGCATTTCATAAGGACCAGCAGCAACTCCTGTTGTCATATCTAATTCAGTTCCCTGATAATGGTCACGCATAAGATGCATTACATCGTGTACAGATAATTTTCTTTCAGGCTTAATATAAAGCGGCATTCTGTCGAGATTCTCTCCGCGTATATAAGAAATATATTGATCCATCTCTGAGTTGCACCTTCTGAATAATGACCAGACTCTTGCGTCACAAAATCTTATCTTGCCAAAGTCTATCGGAGCGTAAGTATCAGAAAAACTGAATTCAGAATCTTTTCCGCTGAAATAACCTTTTTCTCGGGCAAAAGAGATTACATTAGGTGAGTATAATGCTTTATCAGGGTCATTCAATGGAAATGTTGTGATACGCGAATGGTTTGCGTGTCCGGAGATATAACCATCAGGAATTTTAACCGCGACCCATACTGCCCCTTTGTTTCCTTCACCTTTGCCAATCATTTCCATTATCCATGCTTCATTTGCATCTGCAATTGAAAATGATTCGCCTGAACTGTAGTATCCAAATTCAGCAACAAGATCTGTCATCACTTTAATTGCTTCACGAGCAGTTTTAGATCTTTGTAAGGCGATATACATTAAACTGCCGTAATCGATTATTCCTTTCGGGTCAACGAGTTCTTTTCTTCCGCCGAAAGTGGTTTCACCAATTACAACCTGGTGTTCATTCATATTGCCGACTACATTGTATGTAACAGAAGCCTGCGGAATGCTTCCAAGATATTTTCCGGTATCCCATTCATAAATATCCAGCATTGCGCCGTTCGGATAAACCGCAGCAGGGAAGTGGTAAAGTTCACCGTAAAATCCGAATGAGTCTGCAGTATAAGTAACCATTACAGATCCATCTGTGCTCGCGCCTTTGGTAACGATAAAGTTGGTACAAGCTTTTCCGGACTCCGAAAATAAAAATCCAAATGCGATAACAGTTGTTATTACAAATTTCTTAATCATATTTATTCCTCTTATTGATTAATACATCATTAAAAATTTGGTGACAAGATAATAAAATCTAATGGATTGAGGAATGAAAATCGGCAGAGAAAACGGATTTTAGTTGATATAGGCAAGTTATTATGAACCTACTAATCTTTAAATTTGTGTATTCATATCCATGAACTTTTATGATAAGACGATTTCCTTACATAATGGGTATTATTGTTTTAGCCTTTGCTATTTATGTGGCTTACGAAAGCATTGATTTCTATGTGATTTTTTTAGCTGGTATTTTAATTATTGCAAATCTATCTGCAATGAGAAAAGTCCGTCAGAAGAATGATTTATTCAATGTTATTACCAATATGGGTAATGCATTGTTTTGTATCTTTATAGCATTTGAATTTATTGAGCAGGGAAGCACATATCATCAGTATTTTTATTTTATTGCGGCGTTTATCTTTCTGATTGCCACTTATGTGATATACACAAGAAATCTACGGCCATTTAAAAAATTTTCCTCTAAATAGAAGGAAATTTCTTTTTTCTAATTCGCCTTTCATTCCCAAAAACAGCACTATTTAACACTTAATCTGTTTCAATTTCTCTGAACTGCTTTGATTTTCCAAAAAAGCAGTTTAAGACAATATTTACTAAAATATCTACCGGATTTAAAAAATTACTTGACATAATCAAATAATTATTTTAACTTTGTTCGGAAATCGAACAAAGTATTTTATCTCCCTGGATCAAATACTATTGATTCAATTCAAGTTAGAAATCTTATAACTAGTTAGGAAACTCGAAATGATTTTCACGATATCGCACATCAAGCGATTAAGCATCTATAAACTTATGGATTCTCCTAATTATGTACCTGGCCAACGACTGCTATTCTTCTCTTCCAAAAAATCTAATGAGCAAATGAATCTTATCAGAGTAAATTTTAAAAAGAACTTTAAATGTCATTCTATTTTGAAACAAATATATACACCATTTTGAGGAGGTTTTTTATGGCCTTAAGTCAATTGAAATTTAATTGGTTTACACTCCTGATTTGTCTTTTTTTTCTCTTCACTTTAAATATTTATGCACAAATAGATCAAATTAAAATTGTGAAAGATGAAAAAGGTGCCAAATTAGTTGTTAATGGTAAAGACTTTATAGTAAACGGAATGAACTGGGATTACTTTCCAATCGGGACTAATTATACTTACAGTCTTTGGACAAAGTCTGATGATTTTATAAAAAGAGCTCTGCATAGTGAAATGTCTCTACTTCGAAATATGGGTGTTAATGTAATTCGTGTTTATACAGGAATTCAACCCAAATGGGTCGAGTATATTTACAATAATTATGGTATTTACACCGTTTTAAATCATTCGTTTGGACGCTATGGTGTAACAATAGACGGTGTGTATGTACCAAACACTGACTATGCTGATCCGAAAACAAGAGAAGTACTTCTGAGTGAAGTGAACTCTTTAGCTGAAGAATTTAAAGATGTACCCGGACTATTAATGTGGCTTCTTGGCAATGAAAATAATTATGGTCTGTTTTGGGGTGGGGCTGAGACAGAAGATATTCCTGTAGGAGAAACTCTGGAATCAGTACGAGCAAGACATATGTACAAACTCTTCAATGAAGGAATTCTTGAGATCAAGAAATTTGATAAGAACCATCCTGTATCAATCTGTAATGGCGATTTACTATTTCTTGACATCATTGCTGAAGAAGTCCCTGATATGGATGTCTTTGGTACAAATGTTTACAGAGGTATTTCTTTCACAGACCTGTTTGATAGAGTTAAGAAAGAATTAGATGTACCATTACTATTTACTGAATTTGGTTCCGACGCTTTTAATGCTTTGGAAATGCGTGAAGATCAATTAATGCAGACCAGATATAAACTTGGAAACTGGAAAGAAATATATCAGCATGCTTATGGCAATGGCAATACAGGAATATCAATCGGAGGTATGACTTTCCAATTTAGTGATGGCTGGTGGAAGTATTTGCAGGAAAGCAATTTGGATGTACACGATACCCACGCATCGTGGTCTAATGGTGGTTATGAGGAAGATTATGTTGAGGGTGAAAACAATATGAATGAAGAGTGGTTTGGCGTCTGTGCTAAAGGTCCAACTGACGCAAGAGGACATTATGAACTTTATCCCAGAGCCGCATATTATGCTCTTATGGATGTCCACAAAATAAATCCTTTAGATGAAAAAGTGGACGCAACAGTAATCGAGAAGAAAATCGCTCAATTAAACCCTACAGAATATCTGTTAAAAGCGAGGGGTGATAAGGCTGCATTACAGACCACTAAATTGAGTACAGTTCGTTTGAGTGGTTTGCGATTTGAACTCGAGACATATAGCACCGGAGGGGATAAGATAACCACTCCAAATGAAAGAACAGAAATGGGTTCTCAATTCCCGGCGTTTTTAGGTTTTGATCACAAGCAATCTTTTTATGCCGAGTTAGAATCTCAGCCTGCAGCAAACATAACAGGTAAGGTTGCAATAAATGTATTAGGTAATGTACCAACAAATCCGATTGATGAGATATTTTATGAAAATAGAGGACGACCCAAAACTGTATCAACACCAGGCGATCAACATACTCTTCAGGGTATAGAACGAATAAAAGTTTACAGTGCAAGTGTTTCGTGGGATCAATCTTGGTTTAATCTGGACGCGTTTTATAGAACCGGTCATTACCATTGGGGTTACGAAGGTGATTTTTTTGGTCTTTATCCCGAAGCTAATTACGGACCGAATATAGATATTTATAATGCCAATGCACCATTCGGGTTTGAGATTGCTGGTAAAAAACAGCTTGAAGGATTAAAAGTTGCTTTCGGTCCGGAGCTTTGGTGGGGAGCCAATCCAGCAGTCTTGTTAAAATACAGCAGAAGTGTTGGTCTGCTAAAAATTACTGGAATTTTTCATGAAGATCTGGATGAACAAGGTGAGACAGTCAGTTCTTTTGCAGTTCCTCTTCCACCAACAATAAGAGAAACATTA
>DATHSU010000167.1:0-4875 GCA_035463895.1 Ignavibacteriaceae bacterium
CCAAAGGTTTTGTATAGCCTTCTGCAGAGACCTCATTCATAAGTGAAAAACGATCAGTTATTTGGGCACTGGCAAGAACTGAGAAAATAAATATTAAGAGCAATGTAAATATATTTTTCATACTTAGCTCCTTTTTGTAATTAATGTATTGATATAACTTTGTGAAATTTTATGACAAAATAAAGAGAATTCCCAAACATATTTCCAGACCAATCCTTGTTAAATATCATAGCCGGATAGTTAAAAATATACTAACAAAAATTACTGAACAATCACGTAACTGCGTGATTATATATTCATAAGCTGTTTTGCTCCCTGTAAGCTTTCTTCTGTTATTTTTTCACCACTTAAAAGTTTTGCAACTTCTCTTATACGTTCGTTATCGGAAAGCTTTTGAATACTGCTGACGACTCTGCCGTTGACCTGTTTTTTCTCTACAGAAAAATGGTGGTCTGCCAGACCCGCTATTTGAGGAAGATGTGTGATAGCTATAATCTGATGGTATGATGCTAGTTCATTTAATGCCTGTCCGACTTTCTGTGCAATTCTTCCGCTTACACCTGTGTCAATTTCATCAAATATCAAAAGGGGCAACTTGTCACTTTTTGCAAGAATAGATTTTAATGCTAACATTATTCTTGATACCTCACCGCCGGATGCAATTTTTGATAACGGCTTCAGATCCTCACCCGGATTAGTGCTTATGTAGAATTCAATCTTATCAATACCTTTTTCGTCTGCAAGAATATTCTTCTGTTGAACTACAACAAAATTATCAGTTTTGTTATGCACAGATAAATTTTCTATATTAACTTTGAATGAAGTCTCTGCAATTCCAAGCCGGGCAAGAACCTTTTTAACTTCGTTCTCAACTTTGATTGATATTTTTTTTCTTCTTTCAGAAAGTTTTTCTGCCGCGGTTCCTGCTGAGCTTCTTAATCTGCTGATTTCAGTTTTGATCCGGGATATTTCATTTGAAAAATTCTGTACCAGGTTCAATTCATTCCCTATTTTTTCACGATGTTCTATTGCGTTTTTTATAGAACCGCCGTATTTCTTTTTAAGAAGATTAAGAGAACCCAAACGTTCTCTTTTCTTTTCAATCTCGACGGGATCTATATCTATCCCCGATCTGTAACTTCTTATTGAGGAAGCAATCTCTTTAATAATTAAAAGAGCTGATTCACATTCTGCTGCTGATTCGGAGACTGATTTATCAATATCCGAAAGCTGTGTTAATTTTTGCTTTACTTCGCCAATCTTATCCACTACAGAATTTTCTGCGTCGTAAAGCTCATTGTAGATCTGCTCACTTAACTCCATCAGTTTTTCGGAGTTTTCAAGAACATTAAGCGCATTGTTAAGCTTTTCATCTTCATCCGGAAGGGGATTTATACCGTCAATTTCTTTTATCTGAAAATCGTACATATCTTTTTTATCTTTTAACGAAGTTTCTTTTTCCAGTAGTTTTTTTAGCTCTGTTTTTTTTGTTGATAATTCCTGGAAGAGCGAGTGATATGTATCAAGTATTGACTGATTACCGGCAAACTCATCAATAAAATCTATATGTGTTTCAACCCTTAATAAGGATTGATGTTCGTGCTGGCCGTGCAGATCAACTAGCAGATCACCGATTTCCTTAACAATCTGAAGCTGAACAGGGGAGTCATTTATAAAACAACGGTTAGAACCTTTTAACGAGATCTCTCTTCTTACGATAAGTTCAGGAGAAATTTCAATTTCGTTTTCTTCAAGAACTTTATTAACCATTTTATTTCCTTTAATATCAAAAACTCCTTCAACAAAAGATTTTTGAGCTCCTTTTCTAACTACCTCAGAGGATGCCCGTTCGCCCAGAAGCAGACTCATTGCATCGATAAGAATGGATTTACCAGCGCCGGTTTCACCGGTTATTATATTCAATCCTTTACCAAACTCTGTGTGAAGGTGTTCAATAAGTGCGTAATCTTTTATTTCCAGGGATTTTAACATAAAGAAAGAAAAATTGTTCAGGGAAAAATAATGGAGTGTAGCATCAGGCGAAAGAGTAAGAAACTATTTTATTTCTTACTCTTTCAAAAAATATTACTTCTGAAAAATCATTTTTTTTGTTTCAAAAAAATCACCGGCTTGTATCCTGTAGAAGTAAACACCGGAACTAAGACTATTGGCACTAAAACTAACCTGATGAATTCCTGCCGATTTTTCTTCATTTACTAATGCTGCAACCTCATTCCCAAGTATGTCGTAAACTTTAATTGTAACATTACTATTAACGGGTAACTGATAACTGATAACCGTAGCCGGATTAAACGGATTAGGATAATTTTGATTAAGTGCAAACTCATAAGGTGTAACTACACTCACTTCATCAACATCAGTTACAATCCCCATATAATCCATTACTCCTCTTACGAGTGCATTAGCGGTAATATGAAAATTTCCAGTGCCCGAACATTGATACATATCCTCATAAGTTAGTGCCATAACATTTTCACTGTGAGTTGTCCAGAACCAGCTTTCCGGGTATTGAAGAGGGGTTCCGGTAGTCCAGCTTATGTAATAATTCCAGGGCTCAATTCCGGTTGGATAGTAAGACTGGATTCCTGTTATAAAATCCTGCTGCATATAGGCAAAAGCCGGAGATGTTCCAACAGAATCGTGATAAACAAAATATCTTTTACATAAAGAAGCGGAGTGCATATTTAACATTACTTCAATTGGATGCGGCGAGGACATCAACTCAATAAAACTTGCTTTTAATGCTGCAACTTCGGGCTGATGCGGAAAAGTATTCCAGTTACTCTCAAGATCAACATTGTTGGCATTTCTTCTGGGTAGATTTAACTCAACTCCATCAGGATTAAACATTGGAATAATGTAATAAACGCATGTGGCTCTTAATGTTTG
This sequence comes from Ignavibacteriaceae bacterium, assembly GCA_035463895.1. Classification (GTDB taxonomy): domain Bacteria; phylum Bacteroidota; class Ignavibacteria; order Ignavibacteriales; family Ignavibacteriaceae; genus JAGXRK01. The sequence goes on from DATHSU010000167.1 coordinate 2,911, forward strand.
CGGTCCGGAAAATTCCGAAAGCAATATGTTTATCATCTCTCTCGTAACCCAGAAACTCTCAGTTTCCTGTGGATGAGTTCGTGCGTGAACGTGTACCGTTCTTTTACCTGCTATATTGTTAGGATCGTCACTTATTGTCATTCTCCACAATGGTCTTCCCTGAACGCTAAGTCCGATTGAATCAATTTTTACATAAGGGCTAAGCCTCCATATTTCAAGATCAGTAAGTAGACTATCGTAGCTGTAACCCCAATTATTTATCGACTCATTGTAAAAATTTTTCTCTTCGTCAAAATAGTATCCGCATTTATCATAATCAGCACGGATTCCTTCAACAAAGTTTATTTCCTGTTGTGAATAAAGATTAGCATTTAATAGAAAGAACAGTAAAAGACCAAATATTTTGAGGTGACTGTGACAATATCGCATTATAATTCCGCTTTTTGCTGGTAAAAAGATAAATTCATTTACAGTTTCAAGTTAATCCATTAAAACAATAAGTTCAATTAATAAACAGCAAGTTTTTCTGATTGTTCAGTGCTTATCACTTAAAAGATAAACTAGAGATAATATTATAAATCTATTCACTCTGTTTAAACCTCTTGAACCTGCCGAATATTTCCAGGCAGAATAGACAATCAGCTTCAGCTCTTCAAAAGATGAGACAATCGATTCAACATCCCTTGAATAATGGTTCTGTTTTTTTGATAAATAAATTTTTAATAAATCTTTAACTCTCGGGGCAAGAAAATAAAACCAGACAGTAATAATTAATAGAGCTCTTGCCATCATTATAACAACAGCATTAACATCAAATCTTTTTGATTCAGGATAAAGATAGCTTAATAATATAACAGCAATTGATAAAACTATTATAACTAGGGCAGATGGTTTAAGCCATTTCTTCTTCCTGGTTTTTCCTGAAACGGTTTTAATTCTCATATCTTCAATTAAATCCATCTGCATAGTATCAGGATTATCTATCTTGTTTCTGACTATTACCGGAATACGGTATGCCATTATACCGGCAGCTAAACCCGCTAAAAGGTGCAATCCTACATAAATACTAATAAGTATAAAACTAAAATTGATAGTATTGTCTGCCGGCAGTAATAACCATTTTTCAACAACATAATTAAAAAAATCATTTATCACTTCCCACAGACTTTGACCGTAGATAAGCGTAAGAACCAGTATCTTTTGAAATCCATTAAGCAGCGATACCGTAATTCCGAGCAATAACGCGGAAAGCAGCTTAAATTTTCTTGACAGAAAAAATATTTCACCAAGAAGTCCCTGTATAAAAACCGAAAGATAAGCTGTAAGAGGAGAGTGAGGACTAACAACTGCTTTAATAGTAACAACCAGTACAGTTGATCTGAAAATTTGTCCTCTCTTTTCTGAAAAGTTAGCTAACATACCAATCAGAATAACAGCAGCACTGGATATTATCATTCCGCGGAAAGGCATTTTCACTGCATGCAAAACTCCGCCAAGCATAGATTCACTAAGCGCCCAAAGTTTCGTGAGTTTTTCCGCGTTCGAAGACGAAGTTTCAGACCGAGCTAAACTCTGTTTATCCGGAATACTCAAAGAGTCTTTAAACAATTCTATACTTTCGGATCTGTTATATCTTCAACCCAGCTCATAGCTGCCATACTTGCAGGAAATCCTATAGTTGGAATTGCAAGTAAAATAGTTTGTTTAATTTCATCCTTTGATAAACCTGCTTCCTGAGCTTTTCTTGTATGCGAATGAACTGCACCTTCCAAACCGGCTCCGGCAGATATTGCCAGTTTTATTAATATCCTGGTTTTCTTATCAATCGGACCGGATGAATGAACAGCCGCACCCAGGGCTTCATAAGCTTTTGCAGCTTGAGGATAATCATTTATAAATTTTTGATATTGTTTGGGTAATTCACTCATAGTATCTCTCCTAAAGTAAGATTTATTTATAAGAATT
>DATHSU010000168.1:0-3661 GCA_035463895.1 Ignavibacteriaceae bacterium
CAGTGATATTTATTACAATGTTCCGCTTGATGACTATATGAGCGTTATTAAATCAGCTATCAAAAACGGATATACAATGTCTATCGGCGGTGATGTGAGCGAAGCAGGTTATGACAGCTGGACAAAATGCGCTGTCGTTCCAACATTTGATATTCCTTCTGCATTCATCAACGAAGATTCAAGACAATTTCGTTTCAGCAATGAAACCACTACTGATGATCACGGTATTCATCTTGTTGGTTACCAGGAAAAAGATGGTGTTACCTGGTTCTTAATTAAAGATTCCGGCGCAGGATCTCGAAACACAGGTGATCCTGGATATTATTTCTACCACGAAGATTATGTTAAACTTAAAATTATGGACTTTATGGTTCATAAGGATGCAGTAAAAGACCTGCTTATGAAGTTCAATTAATTTTTAACCTGTTCTATTTACCGGAACTCATTTTTTTAACCTCAGGATCACTTAATATTATCCAAATATTTTAATCCTGAGGTTTTTTTTGTTAAAAAATCAATTGTTGTTGTTCGTCAATCGATTGTGGTGTAAGGGGTATTGACATTCTCATTTAAATTGTTAACTTATCGGCAGTTTCAATTGTTAATATTTATTCACAAACACGGAATTAAAATTTGAAGCACATATTTCTGATGTTCGGGTTTATTTGATTGGGTTTGAGGTTTCTTCCAAAAGCAGGAAGACAGATGTTTAGATATTGAGACCACGATGTTTTATTAAGTTTTAATTTACCACTCTCATATCCAATCTATATTTTTTCTAATTTCAATTTTTAACCATGCATTTTTCATACTGGAGCAGTTTATGAATTCATTTCATATTGTTGTAATTGGTAACAGTGAAACAGCACTCGTTTGCTCCCTGACTGCCCAAAAGACTTATCCGGACAAAAAGGTTGCATTAATTATAAACAGCCGTAGAAATGAATTTATTAACAGACTATTTAATTCCGGGTCCTTTAATAATGGTGACAATGGCGTCGTTGTTATGGCAGATGAGGTGATCACCCGCAATGAGAATGTAATCGGTCTGATGGGCGGTGAGGAAATTAATTTTGAGAAGCTTGTTGTTGCAACAGGCTCAGTAGCAATACAACCTCACATTGAAGGCGTTGATAAAGAGGATGTTTATTTTATCAATAAGGATCCGGATGATTTATTAATAATTAAGAACAGAGCATTGGATGCGGAAAATATTGTTATCTACGGGGGAGGATATATCGGGGTTGTGATGACTGATGAACTTCTTCATGAAGGTAAAAATGTAACTCTGGTTGAAAGAACGAACCGGCTTCTGCCGTCTTCTATTGATCTGGAAGTCAGCAAAGAAGCAAAAAATATTCTGGAAGCTCAGGGCGGCCGGATAATATTCAAATCAAAAGTAAGACAGGTGTTCGGAAATAAAAAAATATCCGGCGTGAGGTTAAGAGATGGGGAAGTGCTGGGTTGTGATTATTTGATTATCTGCTGCGGTGAAAGACCGGAGACCAAACTGGCAGAGAAATTTGGATTAGTTTATGATAACGATAGGGGTATTCTTGTCGACGAGTACCAGAGAACCTCTGATAAAAATATATTTGCAGTTGGTGAATGTGCCGCCAGGTTCGATTTCTTTTGCGGGGATTTGTCAGATTTCACATTATCAACAACACGTTTGGAAGAAGCTAAATTGATTGGTTCAAATCTTTATTCGGTTATATATAACCGCGGAAGGCTGAACGATTATATCAGTGAAAGGAATAACATCCGAACAAGTATCCAAAAATCACTAAAATCTTCAGATTATATTAATATTAAACAATTTATCGATACGATTTAAATAATTAAGAGGTCGGCTATGAAAATCGCAATACGTTCTAAAGACGGAAAGACCGTCTCTGATACCATTACAGGTTTTTCGGGTTATTTAATTTACGAACTTGCCGGTGAAACGGTTGTAAAAAGCGAGTTCAGAAAATGTACCGCTTCCCGCTCCGATGATCCCCGCTATATTGGTGATTGCGAAGCTGTTATTTCCAGGGCTATTACACCTGATGAAAAGGAATCTCTCAGAAAAAAAGGCAAAGAAGTTTTAATTACTTTTAAAACTTCACCTGAGGAAGCACTTAGATCATTCTTAAAGCAAAAGCTCTTCACGGAAACTTTCGTATAATAACGAATATTAGAATTAATAATAGCCTCATCGATATTGTAAAGGGAATTTTATGTTCTTTTCTGCCAAATAATTTTCTTCAAACACAGCATTTCTGATATCTTACACTTAAATTTATCCTCATCTTTATCATCATTTCCGAAAGCGATATGTCAAATAGTAAAAGACCATTATGGGACCAATATTTTCTTAAACTTGCTATGCTGGCTTCCGAACGTGCAACATGTCCAAGAATGCATTGCGGATGTGTACTTGTAAAAGACAGGTTTGTTTTATCAACCGGGTATAACGGTTCACTACCTGGGCAGCCGCACTGTGAAGACGTTGGCTGTCTTATAGTTGATAATCATTGCGTAAGAACAAATCACGCTGAAATGAATGCGCTTATTCAGGCAACTACTCACGGAGTAAATGTAAAAGGATCAACAGCGTATATTACAAATATGTCATGCACAACCTGTGCTAAAGCATTAATTGCAGCGGGAATAAAACGTGTTGTTGTTTTTTCTGATTTCCACGACACACTTGCTACAGATTTTTATTCAAAAGCAGATGTAGAAATTGTTAAACTTGATATGCCGGACAGAACAATAAATTATGATCTGCTTAATTATTCATCTGCAAAGAAAACTGAAAAATCACAGTAAGCATAATATTAAGTTCAGAATTTCATTTTTTCAAAATCACTTCGTAAAGATCTTTCCGGCGATCAAACCAGTTAAGGGTGCTTCCGTTTGATCTGTGTCTTTTAAGTATTTCAAGATCAACATCGTGAATTACAACTGTTTCTACATTGGGTGTACATTCAGCAGCAATAGCATCTCTTGAGAACATAAAGTCTGACGGAGTATAAATTCCCGACTGCGCATATTGAATATCCATATTTTCAACAAAAGGAAGGTTACCTACATTACCGGCAATTACAGAATACACACCATTCTCAATGCACCTTGCCTGCGCACACTGACGAACTCTTAAATAACCGTATCTTTCATCTGTACAAAAAGGAACAAATATTATTTGTGCGCCTTTTGAAACGGCAACCCTGCTTAATTCAGGAAATTCGATATCATAACAAATCTGAATATTAATTTTTCCACGGTCCGTATCAAATACTTCTATGCTGTCGCCCGGCTTAACTCCCCACCATCTTTTTTCATTAGGTGTAATGTGAATTTTATATTGTTTCTCAAGTGTTCCATCCCGTCTGAACAGATAAGCTATATTGTAGAGACTATCATCTTCTAATGTAAAATGAGAACCGCCGATTATGTTCACGTTATACTTAATGGAAAGGTTATTAAACAGTTCAAGATATGCTGGGGTGAATTCAGCAAGTTTCCTGACAGCAACCTCGGGTCTTTCGTTTGGAAGGAATGATAATAGCTGAAGTGTGAAGATTTCCGGAAACAGAATAAAGTCACACTTATACCCCGAGGCTACATCAGTAAAGTATTCACATTGCTTGGCAAGGTCATCAAAATTCCTGAT
>DATHSU010000169.1:0-8261 GCA_035463895.1 Ignavibacteriaceae bacterium
ATAATCATACTGTTGTGTTAAATAAAATGGAACGACATGAAAGAGCAAATCAACTTTTGAATTTTCTAATTCCTCCTGCAAAACTATTTTAATTGTTTCTGGATTGATGATGAAGTAATTCTTATCCTCATAGAGTATTCCGTGCTTTGATTTCTTTATCTTGTCAAAAATTTTCTTTGCTGACTCGATGAGATCAATTTCATTAATGTTCTGATAACAATTCAAACTTTCGGTTATACTTCCGCCTGTAAACCCATAAAAGTTAAGAAGCAAAACATGTTTACCTTTGTTGGATAAATCAATTGCAGTTAACACACCTGCCAGACTTGCTGAGTAAATTATGTAATCGTATATCTTATCCATGATCATACCTATTTCTTTGGTGAAGCTATCACGATCACTTTTTCGCTCTTCGGAATTTTTGAAAGCTCAAAATCAACCAAAGCCATTATCTGCGATTCATTTATCAATCCCGTAAAATCAACAATCCTGGATGAGACTAATAAAAATATATCCGGAACAAGCGCACCTGCATCACCGAATGTTGTAAGTGCGGAAATCATCTCCTTTATTTTTGCTTTTACAGAATTTGCTTCAACACCTTGGCACAATGCATCATTTAGCTGCAGCTTAATAGTTCCTTCGCAATCAATAACTCTGAGTTTTTGGTTCTCATCTTTTATTAATCCAAACAGATGTTTTTTAATCAGCTTGAAAGTTATTGCATAAAAGAAGGAAGTACTTCCACTTATAATAACTTTATCTCCAGTTGTTCTCATCGAAAGGGCTGCGATTTGTTTAATATCTTCTTCAGAAAGTGCTTTAATCTCAACATCCCGTGAACGCATTTCACTTGAGCCCATTGCAACTGCAATCACTTTTTTATTTTTGGAATCAATTTCAACGGTAACTTCAATCGATTCAGGAACAGCACCCATTGCTGCAACTGAATCGAAAGCCTGCTGACGAAGGGAGATAATATCATTCTCGGTTGGATTGATAATTGTCTTTTCAATAGAATCCCTGATCATTCCAAGTGCGGCACCGATAGCTGAAACAACTTCACAGTCTTTTGCGATCTTATGCGGATAACCTAAATGCTGTGCAGTAAATGGAACCAAAGCAGTTGCCCCACCGCCGCCGCCCACAAGTTGAATTAGTTCTTTATCTAATTTATACTCTCTTGATAATTGATTTATAACAGGTTTAATCTTCTCTGCAGAAATGGTGAGAATATCTTCTGCAATTTCCCTTGCTTCTTTAGAAAGAATTTTTGAAAGTGACTCAAAACATTTTTTGATTGAAGTGAGGTTTGCAGATCCGTGGCCAATGTCTTTTACGAGTCCAAGAAAATTTGATGCACCGGTAGGAGTAATAGTAAATCTTTTCTTAAATACGTTTTTAACTTTAATAGACAGATAGTCTGCCGGATCATTTTTAAGCGGTTGAACTTTTTCAATTTCAATATCAGAGAAATCTTCTTCACTGAAAGAAACATAATTCAATTCAGCAATGTGAGCGCTGCGCGGACCAACATCAACAATCTTATTTCCCTGTATTCTTGGAACAGAACCACCTGCAATTCCAAGTGTTCTTACATCAAGTGTTCTGAGATAAAGTCGGTTGCCGCCGATTTGTGCGCTCTTAACCTGAGGCTTTCCATTTTTTATTACAGAAATATCAGTCGATGTACCGCCGACTTCAAGAAAAATTCCATCGGAAACTTTTTCGTACATCAATGCCGCGGCAACACCTGCAGCCGGACCAGATAACATTGTAAGTATAGGACGCTTTCTCATTTCATTGATATCCATTATTCCACCGTCTGAACGCATAACCATTAGTGGTGCTTTAATACCGCTTTTACGAATTGCTTCTTCCGTTCTATTAGCTGTTTCGAGCATTTTCGGCATCATACTGGCATTAATTACAGCAGTGCGTGTGCGAACTTTTAATCCGTATAGTTTTGAAATTCTACTTGCAGCAGTTGCCTGAAGATCTATTGATTCAGCAATGCTGACAACGAAGTCTTCATTCTTTGCATCATCAACACCGAATGCTTCTGATGCAACTATTACTTGTGCACCTTCATCCAAAAGCTCATTTATATTTTTCTTGATGATTTCTTCAGAGAGAATATTCTTAACATCAATAAATCTAAACTTTGTTTGAAGGAACTTTCCGGGCGAGAGTTCAATGTTTTTAAGATTGATTTCTTTCTTTGCACGTATTCCTTCAAGACCTTTTCCCATTCCGATAACACCGACAACTGCAACATCACCTTCCAGCAGAGCGTTTGTGGCTTGAGTAGTTGAGTGGGCAATTAAAATAATTTCTTCAGGATTTATCTGTGAGGCCTTAATCAATAGTTGCATTGAATCTACAACACCTTTTGCAACTCCTTCCGTTGCTTTGTGAGTTGTAGGAACACAAGCTTTGCCCACAAGTTTAAAGTAACTTATATCAACTGCAACAGCATGAGTAAAGGTTCCGCCGACATCAATTCCTATTTTTATTTTACGAGGCATTAATAAAAGTTTTTATTCATATTAAAATTTTTGAAATAATATCTCTAATAGTAACATATTCTTAAAGACTTATTGCCCTGACTTTTAGGGTCTGTTGCAGAAGTCAAATAATTGTCATTTCGACCAAAGGGAGAAATCTTTTTCGTGAAATATTGAAGGATTTCTCAGTCTAAGACTCCTTAGAAATGACCCTTTCAGAGTTATGCAACCGACCCTGAAGATCGGGTATTGAAAATTTTATTATATCATCAATCAAAAAAAAGCGTTATTTTATTTCACATAAACATTAGTGATGAAATAATTAATCCGATTACTGCAAGTATCCAGGTATAAGTAATTGTATTCCACAAAACTTTTTGAACGTCAACTCTCATTTCATTTGCAAGCCAGACATTATGAGTATTTGTTGGATCAGAAATTCCTTGTATCTGACCAACAGCTAATAGTAAGCCCATAACAGCACCGGGATTCATTCCACTCGCAAGAAAAACTGCTGCAAGTCCGTAGCCCATTCCCCAAACGTTAAGAGGACCACGATAGAGTGCCAATGGCGCAGCAAGAGTAAAAATTAGAACATACATATACGGATTTGTCGGAACTATCTGAGCCATCATTGGTCTTATTATATTTAAGACAGGCCACCCATTCGTGTATTGAGGTAAATCTTCACCCGGTCCCATAATCGCGACGAGCAGCATTCCAATTCCAAACATCAGCACAACTGCGGGCATTACTACTCCGCCGCCCTCAAAACAGGATTGAATAAATAAATTCAGTCTTCCTTTTTTATAAGTTGTAAGGAATGCATAAAGTAATCCGACAATGAATGCTGCTATAAAATTCACATCAAATAAAAGAATCAAGAATAATGGAAGTATTGGTGATAAAAATGAAATCCAATGAGGTTGTTCAGTACTTTCATTCTTTCGTAATATAATTCTAAAAAAAGCTGTTATAAAGAGAAGAATAATCCCTGCGGCAATTATCCATTTTATTCCTGCTCCGAATTCGGATGAAATCATACTAAGCTGATTTTGCAATTCCGGACTTGCTGCGGACGTTATTAAATAGTAAAAAACTGCGATTACTATTATTATGATAGTGCTTCTTAAAATAATTTTTTTGAAGTTCAGATCGTGCCCATCCCTATATATCTGTATTGTGATATAGACTATTGCTCCAAGAATAGAAACAAGGAACATAAGCATAGCAAACGGACGAATCTCATCAACAGATAATCCCATTACACTTATATAAACAGCCCAGTTGCCGACATTCAGAATCCCGCCAATACTTAATCCAAAAAGAAATATTCCAACAGAAGTCATCGGACCAATGCCTACTGAAGACATAATAGGAAGAACGATTGTGGCAACCATAATAATAGCACCTAGTCCACCCAGAGTTGTAAAAAGAGCAATAATTAACATTAGTAAAATAATGGCTATTAACCATGGATTATCACCAGAAAGTTCAGCACCTTTTTTAATAAATGCTTCTGCAACACCGGTTTTCTGCATAAGTATACTAAGCATACTTCCGAAAAGAGCAATGGTATAGGCCACATGTAGTTTTAATGAGCCCTGTCCGATGACAAACTCAATAATATCCGGAAAATTGATTTCGCCAATCAAAGCAATAAGAACAGCCATCAATGGTAATGCAATTAAGGCAGGAATTTTCCTGAAGAACATCATCAGTGCCATTGATAAAAAGACACCGACTAGTAAAACTATTTGAATTATGTCCATCTTTAATGAGTAAATTAATTACCAACAAATTTACATATTAAATATTAAAAATATTTGTTCTTAATATCTTTTTACCTTCGCAATGAAATAATTTTTTATTTATATTTCTACCAGTTAATTACATGATTTGTAATATAAAAATTAAATTGAATGTGAGGTAAAACATGAAAAACTTTGTACTATTTAATTTGCTTCTTTTATTATTTTCTTCTACTCAAATCTTTTCTCAGAATGATTGGCAGTACACACAAAGATTATACTTCCCTGAATCTGATACAGCAGTAATTCGCCCTTATCTTAGTACATTAACAGAAGATGGAAGACTATTTGTAATTTCTTCAAGAATTACAGATGTTAATGCTCATAATGCCATTTATGTTCTTAATCCCGGTGATACAGTTTTTCAAAAGTTTATAGATTATAATGAGAATGGCGATTCCGATACATTAGTAGGAAACATTGGTGCCTTACGCGGAATTACTTCACTTGGTAATACACTATACGTAACAGCAACACAGCCATATCCAAAAACACAGCCTAATACAGTTTCGGCAACCTACATTTATCCAAACTTTGATACATCACAAGTTCAGAAATTCGGATTCAATATTCAAGGATCAGGTTATGGATCTTATAACCACGGTTGTGACATAACTAAGGATTCAATACTTTTTACCGGAATTTCCTTCGGGACAACTTTCAGAGGTTATAACTTTAGCTTTGGCTGGACTGATATCGGGTACGGATCATATATACCTCCACCACAATATGTAGTTGAACCGGGTGGTCTTGAAAGAGGCGGTCTCGATTTAATCAGAGATGTGGCTTTATTGCCAGAAGGAGATTACAGTAATGATACCGTATCATTCTTTACTTCAAGAAATACTCATCCGGATCCACCGCAGTCCGGTGGCATTGCTAAGTGGGTTGGAGGAACTCAATATATACCGTTAAACTATCAACCTGCCAGAGTTGAAGATTTAGATGCTTTTCTTGTACTTGGGACAGCTTATCCTTGTGGAATTGATGTAGATAAAGACGGATTACTTTGGGTTGCTGGTATTGACAGTAACCGCAGATGGGTAAAAGCATTTTTCGTAGACGGAATTTTAGCTATGCCTGTTTATGATTTACCAAGTCAGTTTAGTGCCGATATACAGGATCCTGATGGTGCTCCTATGGGCTCACCCTGTGATGTTTCGATTAGTCCTGATGCAAATGCTGCTTACGTGATTGATCATTGGGGAAGATCGGCTTTTAAATTCCAGAAAGGTTCTGTCAATGTTGATGATGATAAACTTGCTGGTGTATTTGATTTTTCATTAGAACAGAATTATCCGAATCCATTTAATCCTTCAACCTTGATAAGATTCAATCTTCCCGCATCAAATAATGTTAAACTTATAGTAACAGATTTACTTGGTAAAGAAGTTGCAACTTTGGTTGATGAGAATCTTCCTGCGGGAAGACACACAAAATCATTTACTGCTGACAATTTATCGAGTGGAATATATTTTTATACTTTGATAACTGATAATGCCAAAGTCAGCAAAAAAATGTTGTTAATGAAATAATTTTACGTCCCGGTTTTCCCGGGACTTTATTTGCTGTTTATTAATTCTAAATGATATGCGTGCAGCAAGACTTATATATGTTTTAACACTTTCACTGGTTTTACTAATTGGTGCAAATCTTTTAGCACAGGGATTAACCGGAAAACTAGTGGGAAGTGTTACCGATGCCACAACAAAAGAGGCACTAATAGGTGCTAACGTTATGCTTGACGGTACAAATATTGGTGCTGCAACTAATATTGAAGGCAAGTTTATAATTTTAAACATTCCTCCCGGAAGATATAATGTTTCAGCCAGTATGATCGGTTACTCAAAGGTAACCCAGCAGGAGGTTGAAATTTTTATTGACCGGACAACTCAAATCTCATTTCAGCTTCAGGATGAATCTGTTCAAATGGAACAGGTTGTTGTAATAGCACAGAGACCGCCCATTGTAAAAGACAGAACTTCTACCGCAACCAGTATTGATGATAAACAGATTGCTGCCGCTCCCATTGAAGGTCTGCGTGGAGCACTTGATCTTCAAGCCGGTTTTCAAAAGGATCAAAAAGGAAATTATTCAGTTCGTGGTTCTTCATCTTATGAAGTAAACTTCCAGATAAATGGTGTTGAGCAAACAAATTCTAATACTAGTGCACCCGCTACATTTGGAACAGAAAAAGCAGATAACTCCTGGAAATATGATGTTAATCCTCTGGGTGTTCAGCAGTTGCAGCTAATTACCGGAGGTTTCTCAGCAGAATATGGAAACGCACAAGCTGGTGTAGTAAAAGTTGTATTAAAAGAGGGCGCTCCAAGGTTTACTGGTGAATTCCGAATGGAGTACCGTCCTTCTGGGCAATATCATTATGGTTCTTATTTGTATGATAAAAATAATTGGGAATGGCAGAAATGGGGGAATTTGGACTATTGGATGGATCCTATTCGCAGGAGCGATATTGCTAGAGAACTAAAGATGGATATTCGTTATGAATGGCTTAAGAATACTGATTCAGTTGCTTATAACCAGCTTATCGATCAGGAAATATCTTGGGCGCATGCACTTTGGGTAAAAAATCACGAACCAGGTGATGATAATGTATTAGGTGTTTATGATTATAGGCAGTACTCCTATCAAAGATATTTATTTGGTTTCGGAGGACCTTTGGGAAATGATCCTAATCTTCTCAAATTTTTCATCTCTGGTGAATATAAAAGTAATCCTACCCGTCTGCCTACTCCTGAAAAAGTTCAGGTGGCTCAGAATTACATTTTGAATATGGTTTACCAGCCCGCCACAAGTCATAAACTAAGACTTATGGCAAGTTATCAAAGCTATCTTGGTGGGATATGGTCGGGTTCATCAGATATTCGTTGGTCAGGCCTGGCTTTTACTCCGCCGGGAGTTTCAACAAAATATTTAGTTACAATTGATCCTGTTCGTGAGGAGCAAACAGTTTCTCAAACTTTAAATTGGGTTTATACAATCAGTCCACACTCGTTTGCCGAAGTAAGTTTAACTCATCAAAATGAAAGATATGAATTACCCTTTAAGTATTTGGCAGGCTATGGTTTGGAAGTTGATAGAGCTGATAGCTTGAATGATCCCAGCGGAACCGTTTTAAGAGAAGGAACATGGTGGGAAAAAGATTATTTCAGGGCTCCTTTTAGTTTCAGTACTAATTATTATCAGGATAGCAGAACAAAAAATTATGGTGTAAAAGCTGACTACACAAACCAGGTCACCTCAAATCATTTAATTAAAGCCGGGTTGAATTTTAATTATTGGGATATGATTAATAATGGAGTTAACTCCAGTTTTCAAGCTAACTCTTTTGTTGCCAGAAATGGTTTTGCTGATTATTACAGAGCTTACCCGATTAATTTAGGAGTTTACCTTCAGGATAGAATGGAATATGAAGGTATGATTGCTAATGTTGGTGTGCGGTTTGAAACTTATAATTTTCAGGCCAGAGTTCCATTAGATGAATACAATTATTTATATCCCGGAACTGATGGGCCGGGCAGATTAGGTTCTCCTCTTACAAAGGATTCTGAAACAAAATATATAGTATTACCCAGACTGGGTATATCTTTTCCCATAGGTGAAGCAACAGCATTCAGACTTCAATACGGACATTTTGCATCAGCACCAATATTTTCTCAGGCCCTTTCCAATAAAACCTGGGTGGGCTGGCAGGGTATTGGAAATCCTAATCTTGATCCAAAACTAACCATCAATTATGAGTTCGGATTGCAGCAGCAATTAGGTGAAAATCACAGACTCGATCTTGTTTTATATTACAATGACAGAGTAACTCAAATTGGAAATAGAAACATAGCTGCTTATACCGGAAGCAGAAATCAATTTGCTGGTTTTGCCAGCGATAATAATCCGCTCTATTACTACTTCTCTTATGCTAATAATG
>DATHSU010000170.1:0-3222 GCA_035463895.1 Ignavibacteriaceae bacterium
AAAATGCCGCTAGTTCAACAGGTACCGGACTAATGTTTAATGCCTCAAAAGCATCAACAATTCCCCACCCATATTCTCTATCCGGATTGGAACTCTGCGAAGATGTATTTCTGAAAATATCCCTCAACTCCATTGGAGTTAAGCCCGGATAAGCTTCTAATAAAAGAGCTGAAACACCGGAAACTGAAGGACAACTTAAATAGGTACCTCCTCCACTCAAATATTGATTACATGAAAGTGCTGCCTAGTAAACACCGGAACCCATAGCCATCACGTCGGGTTTTATTCTTCCATCAACTGTTGGTCCGACACTGCTGAAAGAAGTTCTAACACCACTTGAGTTTACTGCACCAATTGAAAAGACGCTATCGCCATCGGCAGGTGCAATTAAGGTATTACGGGTTGAGTGAAAACCTTCATTACCAGCTGAGTTAACAACAAAAATACCTTTTGCAACGGCAAGATCTGCAGCTATTGTTATCGTAGCTGTATTTCCATCCATATCCTCCCAGGTATAACTTGTATATGGTGGATCAAAATCAAGGTATCCCAATGAAGTAGAGGTTATATCAACACCAATACTATCAGCCCATTCAAGTGCGGCAATCCAGTTGTCTTCTTCAACAGGGGTCTCGCTGCCAACATCTTCTGTTCGTGCAAGAATAAAATCAGCACCATAAGCAGGACCAATAAGCTGACCCTCTTTGAAACCTCCAAGTATAGATAATACTGCAGTACCATGTGAGTGCGAGCCCATAACAGGTGAGTTATTAACAAAATCATACATTGCTATTATATTCATACTCTGAAAAGCTTCGTGAGTAAGATTTCCGAATCCGGCATCCATTACACAAATTGTAACACCGCTTCCTGTGTAACCTAAATTATGTACAAGCGGTACATTTATAAGGTTATTCTGTGTAAATGAGTTTCCGTAATTAAGTGAATAAATACCTTCTGGCTGTGAACTTTTGTAAACGATAGGATCAGTTTTAATAAATTCTATATCGTTTTGTCTTTTAGAAAAAGTATTCACAACATCAATCTTTTTTATAAACGGAAAAGAGGAAATTATGCTTATAGTGTTTTTATCCGCATAACCGCTCACAGAATTAAACCATCTGGATTTATTTCTCAACTCAAACCCCGCTTTATTAAGATCTTCTATATAATCTTCATAAACAGGAATATCTGAAAAATCTATTAATGATGATTCACTGAAAACTTTTGATCTCCTCTGCAATGACTTTGAACTCACTACTGATTCAGGATTTACAAAATACTTTTGATAATCATTGCCTTTATCAGTAAGATAAATCCAGATTAAATGTTTATCCATTTGAAGTTCAGAATTTATTTCAGCTTTAAGTCTGGCAGAAATTTTATCAACAGGACTTTGAGCCAACAGAGGCACAACTGCAAAAACCCATAATATGATAATCAACTTTTTCATTACAATCCTTTAATTTATTGCACTCTTGTTCCGGTTTTTATTTTTTCAGAAACATTTAAAACCTGTAATTCTCCATCTTCAGTTTCAACAGCTAAAATCATACCTTTCGATTCCAGGCCCATCAACTTGGCAGGTTTAAGATTTGCAACTATAACAACTTTTTTACCGATAATAGTTTCCGGTGTATAACTTTTTGCTATTCCGGCAATAACCTGTCTTTCATCATTATCAATTTTTACTTTAAGCCTTAAAAGTTTTTCGCTCTTTTTAACCCTTTCGGCCTCAATTACTTCAGCCACTCTAAGATGAACTTTCATAAAGTCATCGTAAGTGATTAATTCCTCCGACTTTTGGGGAAGGTCCGAATCCTGAAGTTTATTAATCTGTGCTTCTATTTTTTCATCCTCTATTTTTGGAAAAAGAATCTCCGCTTGATTCAATTGATGGATTTCTTTCAAATGAGGTTTTCCGCACTCTTTCCAATTAACAGGATTTGTATTTAACATTTTAAAGAGTTTTTCAGATGAGAATGGAAGAACTGGTAAAAATAATTCTGCCAAAGTATAAATTGCCTGCAGGCAGATATTGAGAGTTGTTCCGCATCTTTCTTTATTTGTTTTAATTGTTTTCCATGGTTCAGAATCATTGAAATATTTGTTGCCGTCACGGGCAAGATTCATTATTTCATTTACGCCATCACGGATTTTATATTTTTCAAAATATTCAGAAATCCGCTGCGGATATTCGGAAATTTCTTTCAGCATATCCTCATCAATATTTTCAAGTTTGCCTAAAGCAGGTACCTTTCCGTCAAAATGTTTGAAGACAAAAGTAAAAGTCCTGTTAACAAAGTTTCCTAAGATATCAGCAAGTTCACTATTGTTTCTTAGTTGAAACTCTTTCCAGTAAAAATCCGTATCGCGTGTTTCAGGAAGATTGGCAGCTAAAGCATAACGCAGCAGATCCGGCTCGAAAAGATCAAGAAATTCATCAACATCAATTCCCCAGCCGCGGCTTTTAGAGAATTTCTTTCCTTCAAAGTTTAAAAACTCATTTGCTGGAACATTTTGTGGAAGACAATATTTTACTTTATTCCCATCATTCCACGCCATTAGTATTGCGGGAAAAATTATTGTATGAAATACAACATTGTCCTTGCCGATAAACGCCACATATTTTGTATACGGATCATGCCAATATTTTTTCCAGAGTTCAGGATCATTTGTTAATTGAGAATATTCCTTTGTTGATGAGATATAACCAAGTACAGCTTCAAACCAAACGTAGATAACTTTTCCTGCAGCAGAATCAACAGGAACTTTTATTCCCCAATCAAGATCACGCGTTATTGCACGGTCTTTTAGTCCGTCTTTAAACCATCCGCGGCAATATTGAATCACATTATCTTTCCATCCGTACTTTTCATTCATTTCATCAACATACTTTTCCAAAGCAGGCTGATATTTTCCAAGCGGGAAATAATAGTGTGTGGTTTCTTTGAGTGTCGGACTTCCGCCTGATATTTTGCTTTTAGGATTTTTTAATTCTGATGGATCGTACAAAGCTCCGCAATTTTCGCATTCATCACTTCTTGCTTCTTCGTTACCGCATTTGGGACACGTTCCCTCGACATACCTGTCAGGCAGAAACATATTTGCTTTAGCATCATAAAACTGGAGAGACTTTTTCTCAACGAATAATCCGCGATTATAAAATTCTAAAAAGAATTCTTTTGCTGTTTCATGGTGAATCGGTAAGCTTGTTCTGGA
>DATHSU010000171.1:0-6814 GCA_035463895.1 Ignavibacteriaceae bacterium
AAAATGGTATTCAGCTCATACTTAGCATTTCAGAAGGAACTGCATATCCTGATGAAAACCTGAAATCTATCCCTGAGTCTTTAATGATTCAGTGGAACAGATTAAAAGAATTGGGTAAAGAAAGAACAGAACTGCAGCTAGCGGTAAACTTTTAGAAGTTAAAAAATATTTTTTTCTGCTCAATTAGTACTCAGACTTTTTTGCTTGTTCACAATATTCTTCACTCCTGCACAAAAAATTGTAACGCTCTCTCCGATTTATATACAAACTCATTCTTTTTTACAATAATATTGTAAACGCTTTTTAAAAGATATCTGAGGTCTGAGATGAAGAAGATCATTATATCGAAAATTGTCCCGGTATTGTTATTTGTTTTTGTAACAGGCAGTTTTTTCTGTCAGGAGAAAGGCGGTAAGACAGATATGAACAAAACGGTAACGGATTTAATTCAGCTTCCATCACCGGAATTTAAAAGCTCCACTTCCCTTGAAGAGGCAATTCTAACAAGACGCTCGATAAGAGATTACACAAAAGAACCCCTGTCAACAAAAGAAGTTTCACAAATACTCTGGTCAGCACAGGGAATTACGGATGAAGCATCGGGACTAAGATCAGCTCCGTCTGCCGGAGCAACCTTTCCGCTTGAAGTTTATCTGGCTGTTTCTAATGTAAAGGATCTAAATGCCGGTTTGTATAAGTACGATCCTTTCAATAATACTTTAAAGCTGCTTGCTGAAGGTGATAAACGATTTGATATTGCCAACGCAGCTCTTAAACAGGGTTCAATTGAGAAATCTGCGGCAATGGTAATTCTCACTGCAGTTTATGAAAGAACTTCTGTAAGGTATGGCAACAGAACAGAACGTTATGTTAATATGGAAATCGGTCACGCCGGACAAAATATTTATCTGCAGGCAGTATCATTGGGATTAGGCACTGTTATGATCGGTGCATTTAACGATGACGCACTTAAGAAAGTATTGAATCTTCCGGATAATGAATTCCCGTTAGCAATTTATCCGCTTGGTAAGATTTAGTTTTTGTTTTAATTATCCGGAAATTCTTTTTCTCTGTATTGACCAATATTTTACTTGCGGCAATATTTAACGTTTAACACCTTGAAGCATTTCACTTTATTTTGGTTGCAGTATTTACTTAATTAGTAAAGTGATTTTTAAAACAATGGTGCCGAAATGAATTATTCTACTCTTCCCGGACATATCTTTTTATTAATTATTTTTTTAACAAGTACAGTTATACCTCAGGGTAAAGTATATCTTGTTATAGGATCAGACACAGCAATATGGAATGGTATGAATGTTTCCAGATTCAATTGCACATACAATCTGGATTTATATACTGCTCCTGCAACTAATACATCCGTTGTAATGAGCGAATCATTTCGCGCACCGATGGTTGATTCATACGGAAATAAAATTAAACTAACATGGTGGATGATGGCCGGAAATATTTTCCGCTATGCGACAAACAATAATATTCCTGTAAATAATATTATGACCCTGCACCTGATGAAAAAATTTTACGGGGATAAAATAGAGCAGTGGGGTGATGAGCTATCTCTTCATTATCACACTTTTGCGTGGACAGATTATGACGGCGACGGAATTTACTGGTGGAACCAGTCGCAAACTTTTCTTGAAACGAAGGATGATTTTGATTATACTCTTGCTCAGTTTCTGCTGGATGAAAATGTTTTCCCCGTTTCTTTCAGAAGCGGTTGGCATTATATGGATAATGACTGGCAGAATTATTTAAATGAAATTCTACCCTACAGCCTGCACAATGACTGGCCTGCAGTAAGATATACAACAACAGAACCGATTGATAATGTATATGACTGGTCGCAGTCATCACCTGAATTTGTTCCCTTCAATCCCGCTCCGGAAAATTATCAGCTTCAGGGAAACAGTAATGGATGGAACGTAAGATCAAAGTATCTGGGATCTGTTACAACTCAAATGGTGAATAGTATTTTTCAAAAAGCAAACCAGGGTACTGATCAGCTTGCATGTTTCTGGTCGCACCTTCCTGATGCAAATTTTCTCAATGAAATTCAGCAGATGAACAATATAGTTCAACAGGTTGCTGTTAATTATCCAAATGTTCAGTTTAAGTACTGCACTGCTATTGAGGCATACCAGTTATGGCTTCAGAGTAATGATAATGAAAAACCGGAGCTGCAGATAACCGAACAAATAAACGGAAGTGAAGTAAAATTTCAAATTACCACAAATGAGCCGATATTTCAGCCGCAACCCTTTTTAGCAATAAAGGACCGCTATGAAAGATATATTATTGCCGAATGTGAAAACATTTCTAATAATACCTGGCAGACGGTTCTATCTTATCCCATAAGTGACATTGGAAAAGTCGGTGCTGCAGTTACAGATACAGTTGGTAACCTTTCAACATCATTTATTACTTATTTACCCGATGATAAATTTATTGATAATGGTGATCCGGAATACTCAGAAGCTTACGGTATCTGGACGACATCATCCAATACGGCATGGAATACAAATTCAAGAATTGCAGATCTCAATCCCGGTGATTCAGCAAAAGTGAGATGGAACATAGAATCCGGTTATACAGGTTTGCATAATATTTTCATTCAATTTCCTGAACTGTCAAATCACATCGATACTATTTATTTTGAATTTTTTAAGAACGGATTGATAGAAGACATAATAATCTTTACTGCTGATAATGAATTCAGAAAATGGCTGTATGTTAAAACATTCGATATTAACAGCGGTGAAAATAATTATTTGGAAATGTCGGCTAAAAACAGCGGACAGGTATTAAAAGTATTGGCTGCAGATATTCTTAAAATCAGCGGTCATGTCCGCGACAGGGAATTGATTGCCGGTACTGATTTTATTGATCTTGGTGAGGTGAGCATTGAAGACAGCATTCATTTTAATATTGAGCTAAGCAATTCGGGTATTTATGATCTTTCAATAGAAAATCTATATTCAGTTGAAGGAAATATTATTGTGAATGCCCCACTGCCTTTAAACATTCCGGGGATGAGCAATTATGATATTCCGCTTGCGTTTATTCCGGATGAGCTGGGACCGGTTGAAGACACTCTGATAATATTAAGCAATGACCCGATAAACCCTGTTTATAAAATCCCTTTTGCCGCATTAGTTCAGAAATATTTTTTAGTTGTTGATAATGACGATGCAGGAGTTTATTCTGAAACAGGTACGTGGCACACAAGCGTTACCCAGGCTTATGGATCTTCGAGCAGATATGCTTTTATGCAGTCAACCCCCAACGGACCTACAGCAACATTTTCATTTATGCTGCGTAAGGATGGGATATACGATATTTTTGAAATCCTGCCCACGACAGTGAATTCAGTGAACAATGCTCTTTACAAAATTATTTCAGATGGAACCACCATCGATTCATTGTATCTTAATCAGAATCAGGGGAGTGGTAGCTGGAAAAATATTGGACAGTATTTTCTTCCGGCAGATGCTCCTGTATCTATTAAAGTTATTGATTCGGGTGAAAGTACAGCGGGACCGGTTATACGCGCTGATGCATTTAAGATAGCATTGTTCCAGGAAACAACAAATATAGATAACAGGGATCTTGTTGAAATACCGGATGATTTTTATTTATTTCAGAATTATCCCAACCCGTTTAATCCAAGCACTACGATAAGTTGGCAGTCGCCAGTAGGCAGTTGGCAAACTTTAAAAATCTTTGATGTATTGGGTAATGAAGTAGCAACTTTGGTTGATGAGTTTAAGACTGCTGGAAGTTATGATGTTGAATTTGATGCATCTTCAATTTCCAGCGGTGTATATTTTTATCAGCTGATGGCAGGCTCATTAATTGAAACAAGAAAGATGATACTGCTCCGCTGATGAATTACGTTTATTGATTAGTTAATATTATAGATAATATTTCGGGGATAAATATTTAATGAAGGCGATGAAGAGAGTCGCTGTTTTCAATTATTAAAAGCCAGTGCAGTTTCTATAGTTTTTATCAGTTCGTTTTTCTGAAATGGTTTTGCCAGGTAATGAGTGCAGCCGTTCTCAAGAAATCTCTCTTTATCACCTTCCATAGCATAAGCAGTTACAGCAATAATAGGTATGTCCTTACAATGGGATAGTTTTCTTATTTCACGGGCAGCATCAAGACCATCCATTTCTCCCCGTAAGCCGATATCCATAAGTACGGCATCATACTTGTTCTCAATGGCTTTTAATATGCCATCCTTAGCATATTGTACCCAGTCTATCTCATAATAATCTTTTAATAATCTAAGTATAACTTCAGCATTTACAATTTCATCTTCAACAAGAAGCAGTTTAATGTTATTCTTCACTTCTGTTACAGGCGCCGACTTTGCGGCTGAATCTACAGATGAATCTGAAGTATTGGTCCCAAAGCTGTTAATCGGTATTTCCACGGTAAATGTTGATCCTTTACCCAGAACACTTTTTACTTTTAAAGTTCCGCCTAATACCTCAACAAATCGTTTTGTAATTGTAAGCCCAAGCCCGGTACCTTCATATCTTCTGCTGTAACCTTCACTGGTCTGCCGGAATGGTTCAAAAATAATATCAAGATTATCTGCTGAAATACCTATTCCCGAATCTTCAACCTCAATTACTGTATTTTGTTCAATACAATTCAGCCTCACGTTAATAGTACCGGTATCAGAATACTTAATTGCATTGCTTAAAAGGTTATTTATTATTTTTGTTACAATGTTATCATCAGTGTAAATCTTTTTGAGCTTAAATGAGTTCTCATACTTTAGTATTAGCCCTTTTTCTGTTGCAGCCGCTCTAAAAAGACTAATGCTCTCCTCAACTAAATTATTAATATCAATCAGTCGTTCTGTTTTTTGAATTCCCTCTACTTCAATTTTTGAAATATCAAGAATTGAGTTTAAAGTTTCGTGGAGTCTCATAGCACTGCGGTAAATTGTGCGCACCATTTCTCTATGAGCCGCATCCGTAATATCCATTTCCAGAAGCTCTGCGTTGCCGAGTATCCCTATCATAGGTGTTCTCAGTTCGTGACTCATATTCGCGAAGAAAAGACTTTTAATTCTATTCATCTCTTCGGCTTTGTTCTTGGCAGTAATCAAATCCTCCATGATAAGTTTCAGCTGAGTAATATCTTCCTGGATAGCCACATAATTAGTTATATTTCCATCTTTATCCAGAATAGGAGAAATAACAGTATACTCCCAATATGTTTCACCGTTCTTACGTTTATTTAAAATTTCTCCCTGCCAGTCTTTACCCGATTTGATATCCTGCCATAGCTGGAAATAGAAATCTGCAGAATGATGACCAGATTTTAAGATACGGGGATTTTTTCCCATTATTTCTTCAGGAGAATATCCGGTTAATTTTGTGAAGAATGGATTTACATATTCAATATTTCCATTACTATCCGTTATAATAACGCTTATAGAACTTTGCTCAATAGCTCTGTTAAGTTTAATTAGTTCCTGTTTAGCGCGATTCTGTTGCGTTATGTCGCGAATAATAACTATCAACCTATCATTTCCAACGGGTGCAACTCGTGCTTCAAAAAACTTTGTATGGTCTTTAGATAATAGTGAATATTCAAATTGTTGAATTTTATCTTCGGATAATGTTTTTTTGAATATTGAAAGAAATTCATTGGAAAGTTCTTTTGAAAGGAAAGAGGAAATATGATTGTTCAGAAACTTCTCAGGAGGCGCAATAAGCGAATTAGAATCAGGTGTATTATGATCAATAATAAGTCCGTCACCTGTTACAGTAAAGATCATATCCGGGATGGCAAGGAGCATAGCAGTTTGTTTTTCCAGAAGTTTTTTTAGTGCATCTTTTGATCTCATGCGGTTTAAGGCATTTGAAAGTATTTCGCCAAGCATTTTTATCAGGATGATATCTTCATCAGCCCAGAGTTTCTCTTCCCTAATTGAATCAAAACCGATAAATGCTGTTAACTTCTCAGCGATAAAAATTGGAATGGCAATAACTGATTTAATACCGTGTTCTTCAAGTATCTTCTTCTCGAACTCAGTTTCTAAAGGTAAATCAGCAACCCTTGGAATGTGAATGTACTCCAGGCTGTTAATTTTTTTTATCCACCAATTTTTTGAGTTTAGCGGAATACCTTGATACCTGGATTTTTGAGGTTTAATTCCTTCGGCACACCATTCATTGGAATTCGTGACATACAATCCATCATCACTTATTTTAAAGAGATATGTTCTGTCAACCGAAGCAATTTCACCTATTCTCTGAAGAGCGTTATTAATTTCATTTTCAATTAATTCAGGAGCTACATTAATGAAGCGGGATGAAATTACTGCCAGTGTTTTTTCAAATTCCAATCGTCTGTTTAAAGCAATTTCTGCATTTTTGCGTTCTGTAATATCACGACCAGCACCAATAAGTTCTTTTACATGTCCATTTTCATCCAAAACAGATTTCGCTTCCCAATGGATCCAGCGCCAACCAAATCGCGTTTTTGCTCTCTCTTCGTATGAAACGTTATAAGGCGGTGTAAATAATTTTTGTACTGCTTTTTCAACAAGAGGAATATCATCTTCGTGCACCAATGGGGTGTAGGATTTACCGAGCAAATCATACTCACTAACATTAAATAAATCGCTGTACGCAGAATTAATGAATAAAAACCGGCCATTGATATCAGTTTTAACTATCAGATCAGTTTGGTTTTCAACAAGAATACGATACTTCTCTTCACTTTCTTTTATTTGTTTTAGAAAACTTTGATTATTTTCCTGGTCAATGAG
>DATHSU010000172.1:0-2709 GCA_035463895.1 Ignavibacteriaceae bacterium
GGTTGATGAAGGAAAAGTTATTTACGGAGTTACAACAGGATTTGGCGAGTTTGCCAATGTGCGAATATCCAAAATAGATCTTGAAAAGCTCCAGGAAAATCTGATCATAAGTCATTCAACCGGAGTCGGCGATCCGCTTCCGCCTTTCATCGTTAAATTGATGATGCTGCTTCGTGTTAATGCCCTTGCCAGCGGGCATTCAGGAATACGCATTGAAACTCTGGAACTTCTTATGGCAATGATCAACAACAATATCATTCCTGTTATTCCTTCACAGGGATCTGTTGGTTCAAGCGGAGATCTTGCACCTCTCTCGCACCTCGTTCTGGCTATGATTGGAAAAGGCGAAGTGCAGATCTTCAAAGATGTGATGAATGAAGATCAGCATAAAGTTAAAATTTTAAAATCATCGGCTGCACTTAAAAAGTTTGGATTAACTTCGGTTAAACTTGCAGCTAAAGAGGGATTAGCTTTAATAAACGGCACACAAATGATGACCGCATTTACAGCTGATATTTGTATTGAAGCCAGGAAACTTAAGAAAATTGCTGACATTGCTGGAGCACTTTCACATGAAGCTTTACGTGGAACTGATAATGCGTTCGATCCGCGCTTGCATAAACTCAGACCATTCCCGGGACAAATTGAAGTAGCAAAAAATATTTTTGCAATGATAAAAGGTAGTGAAATTCGTGAATCTCATCGTAAAAATGATCCGCGTGTTCAGGATTCATATTCAATACGCTGTATGCCGCAAATACATGGTGCTTCAAGAGATACGATTGATTATGTCTGTTCCAGAGTTGAAACAGAAATTAATTCTGTTAACGATAATCCATTGATTTTTCCCGAAGATGAAGCTCATCTTGAAGGCGGAAATTTTCATGGTCAGCCGATTGCATTGGCAATGGATTTTATGTCAATTGCTTTATCAGAATATGCTAATGTATCCGAAAGAAGAACAGAGAGAATGCTTAATGGTTCTTTAAGTTCACTGCCAAGATTCCTTGCAAAGAATGGTGGATTAAATTCAGGTTTGATGATTGCTCAATATACTGCAGCTGCTTTAGTATCAGAAAACAAAGTTCTTGCACATCCCGCAAGTGTTGATTCAATACCTACCTCAGCAAACCAGGAGGATCATAATTCAATGGGATCCATTTCTGCAAGAAAGTGCTTTCAGATTTTAAAAAATGTTCAAACAGTATTGGCTATTGAAATTCTTACATCCTGCCAGGCACTTGAATTTCATAAACCATTAAAACCGGGAAAAGGTACATTAGCAGCATATCAGCTTGTTCGAAAAATCAGTAAATCAATCGATAATGATGTGGTCCTGTATGTTGAAATTAAAAAGGTATCTGAACTAATTAAAGAAAAGAAATTTTTAAATACTATTCAAAGGAAAGTGAATCTTTTATAAACAATCTTATTCTTTCTCTTCCTCATACTCTTAATCTTTACTAAATTTCACCACTTAATTTATCTTCTTATTTCGGAGGAACAATGTCAATTATTCTCGATGGTTCAGATCTTACAGTTGAAAAACTTGTTGATATAGCCCGTTACAAAGAAAAAGTGGAAATCAGCAATGATGCACTTCAGCGAATAAAAACCTGCCGCGCAATGCTTGAGGAAAAAATCCAGACTCACGAAATAATGTATGGAGTGAACACGGGCATAGGCGAGTTTTCTGAAGTGGTTTTGAATAACGATCAGGTAAAAGATTTTCAAAAGTATCTTATTTATAATCACGCAGCCGGTATTGGCGATCCAATGCCTATTGAACACGTGCGTGGGGCAATGGCAGGAAGAATAAATGTTCACGCTCACGGAAATTCCGGTTGCAGACCTGAAATTACGTTAACTCTCGTCGAAATGCTCAACAAAGATTGTATTCCTGTCGTGTGTGAAAAAGGATCTGTCGGTGCTTGCGGTGATCTTGCACCAATGTCACAAATTGCCTTGCTGATGATGGGCGAGGGTGAAGCATTTTACAAAGGTGAAAGATTATCGGGTAATATTGCATTTGAAAAAGCTGGAATAAAAGTTCCGGGACTTCAGGCAAGAGATGGTCTTGCAACAATTAACGGCTCAAATTTTATCACCGCAATAAGTGCACTCCAATTATTTGATATTAACCGCTGGCTAAAGCAGGCAGAGATTGCCGCAGCAATGAGCCTGGAAGCCTTACTCGCGAATATGAAACCCTATGATGTACGTCTTCATAAACTTCGCGGATTCTCCGGAGCAGTTCGAAGTGCACAGGCTATCAAAAAATGTATTGAAGGAAGTGATCTTCTTACAGGCAAATTAAAAATTAAAGTTCAGGATGCTTATTCAATGCGCTCAACTCCCCAGGTTATAGGCGCAGCTCACGATGCGATTGCTTATGCTAAATCTCAGGTGGAGATTGAATTAAATGGAGTAGGTGATAATCCCATCTTCATTCCTGAAGATAAAATTACATTGACCGGTGCAAACTTCCAGGGAAGTCCTGTTTCTCTTCCAATGGATATGATTAGTGCCGCGGTTACAATGGTCAGTGTTTTATCAGAAAGAAGAATGAATCGACTTAACAATCCTGCTTTGAGTGTGGGACTTCCGGCATTTCTTACAAAAGGTGAGGGAATGTTTTCCGGTTTGATGTTAAGTCAATATACTGCTGATACATTAATTGTTGAACAGAGAATTTTATCAACTCCGGCT
>DATHSU010000173.1:0-7317 GCA_035463895.1 Ignavibacteriaceae bacterium
ATACGGAAGAATTTACGAGTAGAAAAGAGGCTAGAGAGAAAGAAAAATATCTAAAAAGTGGTTCAGGTAAAGAATTTTTAAAAAGATTGTTATGATTTCTGCCGGGGTGGCGGAACCTGCCTTCCGGCAGGCAGGTTGGTAGACGCAAATTGAAATATGAAGAAATATTTTGTTTATGCTTTAAGTAGTTTACTTCGAAATTATATATATGTAGGTCAAACAGATAATATCGAACGAAGATTCATAGAGCATAATAACGGAAAGAATAAAACAACAAGACCATATAGACCATTTAAGCTGATATATACGGAAGAATTTACGAGTAGAAAAGAGGCTAGAGAGAAAGAAAAATATCTAAAAAGTGGTTCAGGTAAAGAATTTTTAAAAAGATTGTTATGATTTCTGCCGGGGTGGCGGAATTGGTAGACGCACAGGACTTAAAATCCTGTGGGTGTTTTCACCCGTGCCGGTTCGAGTCCGGCCCTCGGTACAAATTAATTAAAAATTGCAAATTAGAAATCTTGAATTATTTTTTATTACTAATTCCCGATTTATAATTACTAATTAAACTTTGGGCTCTTAGCTCAGTTGGTTAGAGCGTCTGCTTGACGTGCAGAAGGTCAAAGGTTCGAATCCTTTAGAGCCCACAACATCGGAGTTAACTCCGATTTTTTTTATTAAATTGATAGATATGAATAAGATTAAAATAACATTTCCTGACGGCGCAGTTAAAGAATTTGAAAAGGGCTCTACAGCTTATCAAATTGCTCAATCCATTTCAAACAGACTTGCTGAGGATGCACTTGCTGTAAAGTTTAATGGATCGATAAGAGATCTGCATCGACCTATTGACGAAAATGGTGAGATCAGATTTCTTTCATTTGATGATGAGGAAGGAAAAGAAGTTTACTGGCATTCATCTTCGCATCTAATGGCTCATGCTGTTCAATCTATTTATCCGGAGGCAAAGTTCGGTGTAGGTCCTGCGATTGAAAATGGTTTTTACTATGATATAGATATAAACTCTCAATTATCTGAAGATGATCTTTCAAAGATTGAAAGACGTATGGAGCAGATCTCTAAAGAAAATTGTTCCTTCAATCGTAAAGATCTATCTAAGCGGGAAGCTATTGAGTACTTTAAAGAAAAAGGTGATAATTACAAACTTGAAATTCTGGATGAATTAGATGAAAATTCAGAAAAGATCAGCATTTATGAAGAAGGAGATTTTACTGATCTTTGTCGGGGTCCGCATCTTCCTGCAGCAGGAAAAATTAAATATGTAAAGCTTCTAAGTGTTTCCGGTTCATATTGGAGAGGTGATGAACATAATAAAAGAATGCAAAGGATTTACGGTATATCATTTCCTAAGAAAAAGATGCTTGATGATTACATAGCCTTTCTTGAAGAAGCCAAAAAAAGAGATCATCGGAAGCTTGGAAAACAACTAGACCTTTACAGCGTTCACGAGGAGGCTGGGGCAGGGCTTATCTACTGGCATCCAAAAGGCGCAAGAATAAGATTGGAGATTGAAGACTTTTGGCGTAAAGCTCATCTTGAAAATGGTTACGAAGTATTATACTCACCTCATATGGGTAAAAGCTGGTTGTGGGAAACTTCTGGGCACCTGGATTTTTACAAAGACAGTATGTACACTGGAATGAAAATAGATGAACAGGATTATTACATCAAACCAATGAATTGTCCTTTTCATATTATGATTTATAAAACTCATTTACGAAGTTACAGGGATCTTCCTCTGCGATGGGCTGAGCTGGGTACGGTTTACCGTTATGAGAAAAGCGGTGTGCTGCACGGTTTACTCCGTGTAAGAGGTTTTACACAGGATGATGCACACATATTCTGTACTCACGAGCAAGTTGAGGATGAAATAATAAGAACAATCAGATTTGCAAAAATGGTTTTGGGTGCATTCGGTTTTACAGATATGAAGTTCTATCTTTCAACTAAACCTGAAGATGCTGTCGGTGAACATGATCTTTGGTTAAAGGCTCAAAATTCTTTAAAGCGTGCTTTAGAATCTGAAAATCTTTCTTATGAAGTTGATGAAGGCGGAGGTGCTTTTTATGGCCCAAAGATAGATATAAAAATAAATGATGCACTGAATCGGGAATGGCAGTTAAGTACAATTCAGTTTGACTTCAACCTTCCTGAGAGATTTGATATGACTTATATAGGAGAAGATGGAAAAGAACACAGACCTTATATGGTGCATCGTGCTCTGCTTGGGTCAATAGAAAGATTTTTTGGTATACTCTTAGAACATTATGCGGGTGATTTTCCTCTTTGGCTGGCTCCGGTTCAGGCGGCTGTAGTTCCTGTTTCCCAAAATTTCTTTGATTATGCCCGAACCGTTAAGCAGGAGCTTGTAAATAAAGGTTTCAGAGTTGACCTTGATGAACGTAACGAGAAGATTGGATACAAGATCAGGGATTGGGAGACTAAAAAAGTACCGTATATGCTGATTGTTGGCGAAAAAGAAGAAGCAGCCGGAACGGTATCTGTCCGCAGGCATAAGGAGGGGGATCAGGGTGCTTTGGCTTTGTCTGAATTTATTGATAAAATTGCAATTCAAATTTCAAATAAAAATTAAATAATAGTTTAAAGAGGTTAAATATCGCTCAAAAAACATCCGTAAGGATAAATGAAGAAATTAAAACTTCGAAGGTGAGGGTTATAGATGTTGATGGAACCCAATTGGGAATTTTTACTGTTCGAGATGCAATCCGGCTTTCGGATGAACGTGGTTTTGATCTTGTAGAAATTGCTCCTCAGGCTGTTCCTCCGGTCTGTAAAATAATTGATTTTGGAAAATTTAAGTACGAGCAGCAAAAGCGTGAGAAGATTCAAAGAAAAAATCAGACTGTAAGTATTCTTAAAGAAATAAGACTTCATCCCAATACTGATGTTCACGATTTTGACTTTAAAGCTAAGCATGCCATTAACTTTTTAGAAGAAGGCAATAAAGTTAAAGTTTCTGTTATGTTTAAAGGAAGAGAAATGGCTTATAAGGAAATGGGTGAAGATCTCTTAAACCGGTTTATTGAAAGAATGGATGACCTTGCTAAAGTTGAATCTCCTATTAAAATGGAGGGGAGAAATATGAATATTATTTTAGCACCGCAATCGAAAAAAGGAAAGAAGAAATAATATAGGATTAAATTATGCCTAAAATGAAAAGTAACAGAGGCGCTTCAAAATCATTTAAGAAAACCGCCTCCGGTAGATTCAAAAGAAAAAAAGCTTATAAAAGCCACATTCTTACATCAAAATCCACCAAAAGAAAAAGACAGTTAAGAAAGCCAACTATGGTTTCTGATGCTGAAGAAAAACGTTTAAAAATAATGCTTCAATAAGATAGAGGAAAAAGATGCCACGTTCTAAGAATAAAGTTGCTTCGCACAGAAGAAGAAAAAGAGTGCTTAAGCTTGCTAAAGGTTATTGGGGAAGCAGAAGCAAAGTTTATACTATAGCTAAAAATTCAGTGGAAAAAGGTCTGGTTCACGCTTACAGAGATAGAAAACTTAAAAAAAGAACTTTCAGACAATTATGGATTGTACGTATAAACGCTGCAGCCAGAGAAAATGGAACTACTTATTCGAAATTGATTGACGCGATGAATAAGAAAGGCGTTGAGATCAACAGAAAAGTTCTTTCTAGTCTTGCTGTTGAAAATCCGGCAGCCTTCACTGAATTAGTTAAATTTTCAACCAACTAATTTTAAATACCCTTAGAGATTGACTTAAACCCAACAGATCTGAGGGTATTTTTCTATTTTAAATATTATGCTAGATGATCAGATAATATCAATAAAAAACGATTTCATCAAAGTTCTTGATGAAGCCAGATCAACTGCGGACCTGGAACAAATTAGAATTAAGTTTCTTAGCAGAAACGGTCTTCTTTCTCAACTTTTTGATAAGCTCAAAGACATTCCCAAAGAGCAAAAACCCCTTGCAGGAAAGAGTTTAAATCTTCTCAGAAATGAACTGACAGAAAAGTTTGATTTGAAGCAGGAAGAATTTAAATTGCTAAGTGATGATCAAAAATCCCAAATCGATTTAACCTTACCCGGATATCAATACAGAATTGGCGGTAAACATATTCTTACACAAACACTTGATGAAATAAAATCTATCTTCAAAAGACTTGGTTTCTCAGTTTATGAAGGTCCTGAGGTTGAATCAGATTATTATAATTTTGAAGCTTTGAATTTTCCAGCAGACCATCCCGCCAGGGATATGCAGGATACTTTTTTTATCAGTGAGAAATTTCTTTTAAGGACGCATACAACTCCTGTTCAGGTAAGGATTCTGGAAAACCAAAAACCACCGGTAAGAGCAATTATGCCCGGCAGAGTTTATAGGAATGAAGCAGTCAGTGCAAGAAGTTATTGTATGTTCCATCAGGTTGATGGAATTTATGTTGATACAGATGTAACGTTTGCAGAACTAAAAGGTACTCTTGTTTCTTTTGCAAAAGAGTTTTACGGTGAGAATTTAAGATACCGATTTCGACCAAGCTTCTTTCCTTTTACTGAACCAAGTGCAGAAATGGATATCACTTGTTTTCTTTGCAACGGTAAAGGCTGTAAGATTTGTAAAAATACCGGATGGCTTGAGATTTTAGGCTGTGGAATGGTCGATCCTAATGTATTCAGATATGTTGATGTTGATCCTGAAAAGTTTACAGGTTATGCATTTGGAATGGGCATTGAAAGAATTGGTCTTCTAAAATACGGAATAACAGATATAAGAATGTATTTTGAAAATGATCTTAGATTCTTAAAACAGTTTTGATGCGGAGCAAAAATTGAGAATCTCACTTAATTGGTTAAAAGAATATGTTGATTTGCAGGGGATCCCTGTTTCAGAAATTGTTCACGAACTTACCATGTCGGGCCTTGAAGTTGAAGAATACACCGATCAGTCCGAACTCTTTAAAAATATTATAGTAGGAGAGGTAAAGGAAGTTCAAAAACATCCTGATGCTGACAAGCTTTCTGTCTGCAAAGTTTTTGATGGTATGGATGAACTTCAGGTTATTTGCGGTGCTCCTAATGTTGAAGCCGGGCAGAAGGTTGTATTTGCCTCTGTTGGTGCGGTAATTCCAAACGGAAAGATGGAACTTAAGAAAGCAAAAATTCGCGGTGTTGAATCATTCGGAATGATTTGTGCTGAAGATGAACTTCTTCTTAGTGAGGACCACACAGGAATAATGGTTCTAGATAGTAGTTTTAATCCAGGTATGGAAATTTCTAAAGCACTTGGGCTTGACGATGTGATTATGGAGATTGGTATTACACCAAATCGACCGGATGCATTATCGCATATTGGAGTTGCCAGAGATCTTGCAGCAATTTTCAACAAAGAACTAAAATATCCCAATCTTAATTATAAAGAAACGGATGAAGATATAAATTCAATTGCTTCGGTTGAAATTCAGGATAGTACTAACTGTCCAAGGTATGCTGCTAAAGTTGTAAAGGATGTTCAAGTAGTTGAATCCCCCGACTGGCTGAAAAAAAAGATAATACAGATCGGGTTAAGACCAATAAACAATATTGTTGATGTAACTAATTTCATACTCCACGAATTAGGACAGCCGCTTCACGCTTTTGATCTCGATCTTCTTGCCGGTCAAAAAATAATTGTTAAAAGCACTACACAGGAAAAGAAGTTCACTACACTTGATTCTAAAGAAAGAATTCTACCTGCTGATACTCTTATGATTTGCGATGGCGAGAGGGAAGTCGCGATAGCAGGTGTAATGGGTGGTGAAAATTCGGAGATTACACGATCAACAAAAAATATTTTGATTGAAAGTGCATATTTCAATCCATCAAGTATTAGAAAGACTTCAAAAAAACTACAACTTAGTTCTGATTCATCATACAGATTCGAGAGAGGAATAGATTTTAATAATGTTCTTTTTGCCGCTGAAAGAGCCGCTCAGTTAATTGCAGAAGTTTCCGGTGGCAAGATTTGCAAGGGCAATATCGATGCATATCCTGTCAAACTAAAAAACAGAGAAGTGCAGCTAAGATATAATAGTGTCAGTAAAATTCTCGGATACGATATTCCATTAGAAAAAATTCATAATATTCTGCATCTTTTAGGATTTAAAGAACTAAAGAAAGAAGAAAACTCTTTAACCGTTTCTGTTCCTGGATTCAGACCTGATATTGAACGTGAAATAGATTTGATAGAGGAGATCGCAAGGATTCACGGCTACGATAATATTCCAACTATATCAAAAATCAATATTACGCTTGGTGAAAAGCATGATGATTCTGAATTTGCTGATAAAATTCGTGATGCTGCAATTTCTCTGGGATTTTATGAGATGATAAACAACCCGCTTGTTTCAGAGAAATTCTCGCAGCTATGCGGTGAACCAATTGCCTTATCAAATCCCTTAAGCGAAGATATGGCGAACTTAAGAACTTCATTGTTGCCAGGCGTGCTTGCCGTCGTAACTAGAAATATTAATAAGGGTGCTAAGGATTTAGCCTTATTTGAAATTGGAAATGTTTTTCAAAGATTGAATAATAATAAAATTGAGTCTTTTGAAGATTTTAACGAAAATCAAAATCTTATATTTGTATTAAGCGGAAAGGAGACCGAAAAAACCTGGAATTCTGCTGAAAAAGGTTTTGATTTTTATTCACTTAAAGGATTACTTAAAGCATTTATTCAGAAAATTACTCTTGACAATGTTTTAACCGATTTATATTATTCCGATGTAAATAGTAAATATGACTTAAATTTTGCTCTTGCATATAAAACTGAATCAATTGGTTGGGGTGGCAAAGTAAAAAAGCAATTATTGGAATTGTTTGAAATTGATCAGGATGTTTTTTGTTTTGAGTTTAATCTCGATAAGCTAAAACAAATAACTACTCAACCGAAAAAATTTACTGAACCGCTTAAATATCCTAAAGTTATAAGAGATTTTGCTTTTATATTCGATACTTTAGTTAATTATGGTGATGTAAATGATTATATTTCAAAGAGTTCTTCTTCTTTACTTAAGAAAGTAGATTTGTTCGATATATTTGAGAGTGAAATTCTTGGAACTGGTAAAAAAAGTATGGCTTTTACATTAGAGTTTTTTGATGAAAACAGAACATTGACTGAAGAAGAAGTTGAGAAAGAATTTAATGATCTAATAAGGAAAGTATCAAAAGAATTTAATGCAACATTAAGAGGAAGCAAATAAGTGGATCTTTCGAAATATGAAATACTGATAAATGATTTATCTTCAATTGAAGCAGAAGTTGCTACTTTGAAAGAT
>DATHSU010000174.1:0-11550 GCA_035463895.1 Ignavibacteriaceae bacterium
GAACATTGTAGTTATAAAAATTCTATAGCTCAGCTTAAAACCCTGCCAAGAAGCGGAGGAAGGTTACTGGTTGAAGCAGGTGAAGAAAATGCCGGACTCATTGATATTGGAGATGACTTAGCCGTTGCCTTCAAGATAGAAAGCCATAATCATCCATCTGCAGTCGAACCTTACCAGGGAGCGGCTACAGGTGTTGGCGGAATTATGCGGGATATTTTTACGATGGGCGCGAGACCAATTGCTTCGTTGAATTCACTTCGTTTCGGTTCCCTGAAAGATGCACGCACAAGATTTTTATTTGATGGAGTTGTCCGCGGTATAGGTGATTATGGAAATAGTTTTGGAGTTCCTACAGTTGCCGGCGAAGTTTACTTCGATGAATCCTACCAGGGCAATCCCCTTGTTAATGCAATGGCAGTTGGAATTGTAAAGAAAAAACAAATAGCAAGTGCTGTAGCAATGGGTGTTGGTAATCCCATTATGATTGTAGGTTCATCAACCGGAAGAGATGGAATACACGGAGCTACATTTGCATCAGAAGAAATTTCGGAAAAGTCAGAAGCAAAACGTCCATCCGTTCAGGTTGGTGATCCTTTCACAGAAAAACTTTTACTTGAAGCAACTCTCGAAATAATTAAAAACGGCTGGCTGATCGGTATTCAGGATATGGGCGCAGCAGGAATTTCCTGTTCTACAAGTGAGATGAGTGCAAAGGGTGAGTCGGGAATGAAAATCAATCTGGACAAAGTTCCTTTGCGCGAAGATGGTATGACAGCTTATGAAATTATGTTAAGCGAAAGTCAGGAAAGAATGTTATGCTGTGTTAAAAAAGGTTATGAAGAGCGTGTAAAAAAAGTTTTTGAAAAATGGGATCTACATTGTGAGATAATAGGTGAGGTAACCGGTGATGGGTTGCTGCATATTGATTATCAAGGTGAACGCAAAGCAACATTACCCCCATTTGATTTAGTGCTAGGCGGGGGTGCACCTGTTTATATACGAGATCAGAAAGAACCAGAGTACTTAAAGCACACAAGAAATTTTGATTTTAATTCTTTGCCGGAGCCAAAAGATCTTAAAGAAACTTTTCTCAAAGTTTTCTCTTCGCCCAACATCGTATCAAAACAGTGGGTTTATCAACAATATGATTCGATGGTGAGAACGAATACAGTTGTTGGTCCTGGTTGTGATGCTGCAGTTCTTCTGGTTAAAGGAACTAATAAAGCCTTAGCAATGAAAACGGATTGTAACTCCCGTTATGTTTATCTCAACCCGAAAGAAGGAACAAAGATTGCAGTTGCTGAATCTGCAAGAAATATTGTTTGTTCAGGCGGCATACCTCTTGGCGTCACAAATTGTTTGAATTTTGGCAATCCATATAAACCTGAAGTTTACTGGCAGTTTGCACAGGCAATTGCTGGAATGGGAGAAGCATGCAGACATTTTGATACTCCTGTTACCGGCGGCAATGTTAGTTTTTATAATGAATCACCCGAAACAGCCGTTTATCCTACTCCGACAATTGGTATGGTTGGATTGATCGAAGATTTAAAACATATCACAACATCTTATTTTAAAGATGAAGGCGATATAATTTATTTACTTGGTGAAGATAAGGAAGAACTTGGTGGTAGTGAATACTTAAAAGTTATTCACCACAAAGTTGCAGGAGATTCGCCTCAAATAGATTTAAATGAAGAAAAGAAAATTCAGGATTCACTTCTCAATCTTATCAGAAAAGGACTAATCAAATCTGCACACGATATTTCAGAAGGTGGAATCGTATCGGCATTAGCGGAATGCTGTATCATCAATCAGGAAAAACAAATTGGTTGTGAGGTAGAGATTCCAATCAAGTCAAGAAAGGATTTTTCAGTATTCTCCGAGAGTCAATCAAGAATAATCATTTCGATTGAAGAAGAAAAAATTCTTGATCTTGAACGTGAACTTAAACTAGCTAAAGTCAGTTATACAAAACTAGGTTCCGTTGTTGGTACAACGCTGAAATTTAAAAATCTTTTTAATGTAGGTGTAAGCGATCTTTCGGATATATATTATAACACAATCCCGAGAATTATGAGTAGTGAAAAATAAATTTAAAAATAAAATCAGGGAATCAAAGTCTTATGAATCTTTCCGGAAGATAAAATTCTCAATGCATCTTATACCATGGTGGAACTGGTTTTTAAAATTTTTTAAACATTATTTCGGTGGATTATATCTGAGATTTGATACACATCATATATTCTTATTTGCCGGCGGATTAGCATTTTCACTATTTGTATGCATAATTCCATTTGTACTAATTATCTTCTGGATACTTGGTAATTTTTTAAGTTCAGCAGAAGTTGAAGGTCAGATTGTAACTTTAATCAATACGGTAATCCCTTACGATGAGTATTCAAACTTTGTTAAAGATATAATATTTAAAAGAGTATATGAAGTAATAGAATTTAAAAACCTTGCAGGTATTATCGGAATTGTTGGATTGTTTTTTGCCGCAAGCGGGTTTTTCAGCAGTATGAGAACTGTATTAAATAAAATAAACGGAACTGACATAGACGTAAATGTTTTTCTTGGAAAGCTGCGGGACTTCTTATTTATTATTTCGGTTATACTTTTATTTTTTATTTCGATAATGGCATTGCCTCTTTTGGAGTTATTTATTTCAATCGCACAGGAAACACCATATCTTCAGTTTTTTGCCCATCCAATTTTTCAACGTGTATTCACTGCAATATTTTCACTACTGATAATGTATTTTATATTTTATGCTTTTTACAGGTATATACCAACTGTTAAAATAAGAAGTAGATCTGCGCTTGTTGGTGCAGGTTGGGCAGCCCTATTATGGGTTGGAATGAAAATATTATTTGGTTACTACTTATCAAACTTTGGAACATGGGGAAGGATTTATGGAGCATACGCTTTAGTTGTTGTTATCGCATTCTGGATTTATTATACTGCCGCCGTTTTTATCATAGGTGCAGAAATAGGAAAGCTGTTCGATGAAAGATTGAATGAAAGAATTTCCAGAAAGAATTTAATTGCTGCCAGCGATTCGAGCAAATAAATTTTACTAAGACACTCTTTTACATTTATCAACAGAACCCCAATATTTGACAAATGTTAAATGTTTATATCAGAACTGTATTAATATCTTTTCAATTTCTTTCAATTAGAAGTACGATCAATTATTTTTGAACATTAAAATTCCTTATTACAGAATAATGGCTCACATAAACTCCTTACCGAAATATCACAACTCAAGAAAGGACCTTATTTATGGATAAAAATGAAGTGCAAAAACAGGTAAAAAAAGTAATTGCTAAAGTGCTCAAAGTTAGTGAAGAAAGTATTTCCGATAACTCCAACTTTATATTTGATCTTGGTGCAGATTCTCTGCAAAGTGTTGAACTTGTTGCTGCATTTGAGGAGGAGTTTCAGATTGAAATGGAAGAAGACAAGGCACTTGAAGTTCAAACAGTATCAGATGCAGTGCAGTTTATTTCGCAATATCTTAAATGATTTTTATCAGGAGTGATAATGAGCATCAACTCATTCGAAAAGTTAAAAAATATTCACAGGATATTTTACCCCCAATCAATTGCAGTTCTTGGTGCAAACAAAGTGAAAGGTACTGTTCCTGCCGATATTCTTGTAAACATATTAAAAGCGGATTATAAAGGTGTTGTTTATCCCGTTAATCCTCGTGAAAAACACATAGCATCTATCAAAACGTACAAGTATGTAATTGATATTGAAGATCCGGTTGATATTGCCGTTATAGTATATCCCAGCTCTGTTATGCATATGGCTCTTGAACAATGTGGTCAGAAAGGAATTAAAGGCGCAATTATCATTTCTGCGGGATTTAAAGAAGTTGGAGGGCAGGGAATTGAACGTGAGGAGCAGATTAAACAAATTGCCAGCAATTATGGAATGTCATTTATCGGACCTAACTGTCTTGGTGTAATTAATACAGATCCCTCTGTAATGCTTGATGCTTCCTTCGCACGTAAGATGCCTGAAGAGGGAAATATAGCTTTCATCTCTCAAAGCGGAGCTTTATGCACTGCAGTTCTGGATTATGCTCAGGCTAAGCATATTGGATTTTCAAAATTTGTCAGCATCGGAAATAAAGCAGATATAAGCGAGATCGACTTACTTTACTATCTCAAAGATGATCCTAAAACAAAAGTTATTCTTTTATATCTTGAAGAGATTAGTGATGGGCCCGGATTGATGAAGGCTGCTCAAACCGTAATAGCAGAAACTGGAAAACCAGTGCTGGCGATTAAGTCGGGAAGAACAAGTGCCGGTGCATCAGCTGCGGCGTCACACACTGGCTCTCTTGCCGGAAGCGATGAAATTTGCGATGCAGCTTTTAAACAAGCCGGAATTATTCGCTGCGATGATATTGAAGAAATGTTTAACAAAGCAATTGCGTTCACCTATCAACCATTACCAAAGAGTAACAGAATTGCTATTGTTACTAATGCCGGCGGACCCGGAGTTTTAACTACTGATGCTGCAATCCGCTTAGGATTGGATTTACCGAAATTTTCTCCGACAACAACAGACATATTAAAGAAAAGTCTTCCGAAAACAGCAAATATTAAAAATCCTGTTGACGTTATTGGTGATGCAAGAGCTGATAGATACAATGTAGCTGTATCAAGTATTCTGAAAGATGAAAATGTCGATGGTGTATTTATTATTCTTACACCGCAATCAATGACTGAAATAGATAGTATTGCAACTGAGATAAGCCATCTGGCAAGTCAGTTTGATAAACCTATTTATACGTCATTTATGGGTGAAGCTGATGTCGCCAGCGGAATAGATATTCTTCAGCGTAACAAAATACCGCATTACATTTTGCCAGAATCAATGCCGATAGCTTTTTCCTCTGTATACCAGTTTAAAAATATGCTGGAAGATAAACAGCAGCCGGTTAAAATATTTAGTGATG
Organism: Ignavibacteriaceae bacterium; assembly: GCA_035463895.1. Classification (GTDB taxonomy): domain Bacteria; phylum Bacteroidota; class Ignavibacteria; order Ignavibacteriales; family Ignavibacteriaceae; genus JAGXRK01. Next base: position 4,976 of record DATHSU010000174.1, read on the forward strand.
TGGATAAAGAAAAAGCTCAATCAATCTTAAATGAAGCTTTGAAGAATGGAAAAAATTATCTTCCGGAAGAAGAAGCCGCCAGTGTCTTACAAGCATATAACTTTCCATTGTTAAAAAGCGGTTTAGCCAAAACCTCTGAAGAGGCTGTAATGTTATCTGAACAGCTTGGTTATCCGGTTGTAATGAAAATAATGTCTGATGATATTGTTCATAAATTTGATATTGGCGGTGTAATGCTTGACATAAAATCCCCAAAGGAAGCTGAGTTAGCTTATAATAAAATAATCGATAATATTGGCAAGCATAAACCTGAGGCAAGGATCAAAGGTGTCTTCGTCAGACAAATGATACCTCCAGGCGAAGAAGTAATTCTTGGAATGAAAAGAGACCCGATATTTGGTGCTGTAATTATGTTTGGTTTGGGTGGAATATTTGTTGAAATCTATAAAGATGTAAGCTTCCGGATTGCACCGCTTGATAATAATTCAGTTGATAAACTGATTAGTGAAACTAAAGCTTCTGCAATATTGTCCGGTGCACGTGGGCGAGCAACGAGAGATATTAAATCTATTAAAGAGTGTATTATAAGATTATCACAACTTGCTGTTGACTGTCCGCAGATAAAAGAACTCGATATAAATCCGCTCATAATTCTTGAAGATGGAAAAGGCAGCTTTGTTGCCGATACTAAAATTATGCTTTAACAATTTTATTTCAGGAGTATAAAATGAGAATTTTAATTTATGAGAACTATCAATCGCTTAGTAAATGGGTCGCACACTATGTCGCTGGCAAAATTAATAAGGCAAAACCAACAAAAGATAAACCTTTTGTATTAGGCCTGCCTACCGGATCATCGCCTATTGGAACTTATGCTGAGCTTGTTTCACTTCATAACGAAGGGCTGGTATCATTTCAAAACGTTGTTACATTTAATATGGATGAGTACGTTGGTATATCCGAAGAACATCCTGAGAGTTATCACTACTTTATGTGGCATCATTTATTTAGCCACGTCGATATTCCAAAAGAAAATGTGAACATCTTAAATGGAAATGCAAAGGATCTTGAAAAAGAATGTAATCTTTATGAAGAAAAAATAAAGTCATATGACGGGATTGATTTCTTTCTCGGCGGTATTGGCGCGGATGGACATATTGCTTTCAATGAACCTGCTTCCTCTCTTTCTTCAAGAACAAGAATTAAAACTCTCACTTATGATACTCGGCTTGCGAATGCAAGATTCTTTGATAATGATGTTAATAAAGTTCCCAGGACTGCACTTACTGTAGGAGTTGGAACAGTAATGGATGCCCGTGAAGTTTTAATAATAGTAAGCGGTTACAGTAAAGCACGTGCTCTAAGAATGGCTGTTGAAGAGGGCGTAAATCATATCTGGACGGTTTCAATGATGCAGCTTCACCCGCACGGTATTATTGCCTGTGATGAAGAATCAACTTTGGAACTAAAAGTGGGAACAGTAAAATATTTCAAGGAAATTGAAAGTCATACTCTGAGTGAATTGCCGGTTGTGTGAAGGTTTATTTCATAGTTCGCTAATTATTTAAAAATTTATTTATTTCAGTGTCAAGCAGTTCTTTCATTTCGAAGGACGCTGACACATCGTGGTACTGAGAAATCTAGTTGCATTAAAAAGATTTCTCTTTTACATCGAAGCGACAGTAAATGTAATATAACCTCTTAAAGCTAATTTTTGATCTAAGCTCTAATAAAGGTACAAAGATGAACTACAGAAATCTTACAAATGAAGAAATCAATCATATTAAAAACAATGGATGCACTGCTGAGGATTGGAATAAAATAAAAGTTTTAGAAAGCTTTAATTCTGATCTTATTAGAAATGTATGTTTTAGCGGGGAAGTTTCAATCGGAGAGAATGTTCTTATTCAAGATGTAAAACTTCTTTCAAATTACCGGATTGAAAATAATGTTTTTCTTAAAAATATTTCATCTCTTATAGTCAACAGTGAAACAACTTTTGGTAATGGAACAGAAATTTCAGTGCTTAATGAAGGTGGAGGCAGAGAGTTATTAATATTTGATAAACTCTCAGCACAAATTGCTTATATGCTTGTTACCTGCCGGTATGATTCTGGTTTTATGAAATCTTTATCTGAAATGATTAAAAATTATGCAGCATCAAAAAAATCAAAGATTGGAAAGATCGGTGAAAGTTCATCTATAAAAAATTGTGGAATTATTAAAAATGTTTGGATTGAAAACTCTGCTGATCTTGAAGGAGTTACCAGTTTATCAGAAGGTACTATTCTCAGCAGTAAAGATGATAAAATAAAAATCGGTCATAACGTAATTGCAAAGCATTTTATAATTCAATCAGGGTCATCAATTACCGATAATGCTTTGATCGACCATTGTTTTATTGGTCAGGGTGTTAAGTTAGGCAAGCAATATTCTGCAGAAAACTCTGCATTCTTTTGTAACTGCGAAGGTTTTCATGGTGAAGCAGTAAGTATTTTTGCCGGACCATATACAGTTACTCATCACAAATCGTCTTTACTTATAGCAGCGATGTTTTCCTTCTACAATGCCGGAAGCGGATCGAATCAAAGCAATCATATGTACAAACTGGGACCATTGCATCAGGGTATTCTGGAACGTGGTTCAAAAACCGGGTCATTTTCTTATATGCTATGGCCGTCAAGAGTGGGTGCGTTCAGTGTTGTTATAGGTAAGCATTACTCAAATTTTGATGCAAGAGAGTTTCCGTTTTCTTATATCAACGAAGAAGATGGTAAAAGTGTATTAACTCCTGCTATGAATCTTTTTACAGTTGGAACAAGAAGAGACAGCCAGAAATGGCCAAATCGTGACATGAGAAAAGACTCGGTTAAATATGATATTCTGAATTTCGATTTATTCAATCCTTACATAATCGGAAAAATTCTTGATGGTTCCCATCGAATGAAAGAACTATTGGAAAAGGCAAGCAGAGAGCAGGAATATGTATCTTACAATGGTTTGCATATAAAACGACTTCTGTTAAAAACCTGCACAAAATATTATGAGATAGCTGTTAAGATCTATATCGGACAGGAAGTTCTTAAGAGAATTTCTAATGAAAATGATTTAAATAAAATAAAATTGTTACTTAAATATGATACGAAACTTTATAGTGAAAAATGGGTCGATGCCGCCGGAATGTTTGTTGGAAAAGATGATTATAATAATTTGATTAGTTCAGTCAGCAATAAAAAAATAGATGATATTGAAAAATTGAGTAATGGACTTAATAATCTTGATAACAATTATCCTGAATCTTCCTGGGCGTGGTGCGCAAAATTTATTGAAGATAGATTGAACTTTAAGATTGATGAAATATCTAAAGAACAGCTGCTTCAGATCATTTATGACTGGCGGGATAACAGTATAAAGTTAAATAATATGATACTAAAAGATGCGGAGAAAGAATTTGACCAGTCAAGCAAAATAGGTTTTGGTATTGATGGTAATGAACAGGAAAGAAATTATGATTTTGAAAATGTACGCGGTAAATTCGAAGAAAATAAGTTTGTTGTTGAATTACAGAACGAATCGGAACAAATACGACAGAGTGCAGATAATTTAATTTCTCATCTGAATAAATAAGTTCTTTTCAGATTATTTTTAATTTGCTAAATATTTTATCAGGCTTGTTACTTGACAATAATGCAAATCTTTTTTAAGTTTAATCAGACTTATAAATCTGATTATAAAGGATTAAGATTTTAAGTCAGCATAATTGGTATTAAAGAATGAACTACTAAATTTTTTATGATGAAATCAGACCAAAAAGTCTTATTATAAAAATAAACAAATGCAAAAGGAGATATGATGAAGAAAGTAGTTCTTTTAATTTATTTGGTAACACTTACAGCTTTGTCAGGCATTATGCTTATAAGCTGTGGTGAATCCGAGCAGCAGGACTCATCTCGATTTTCAAATCAGAGAGCCAGCGGCAATCCCGGTAACGTTACAAGTTTATCAGATTTTGAATTGGAACATGGAATCGGGCCGATCAAGCAGATTATGGAATTGACTTCACTTGACAATAATCTGGCAAAGGAAGGTGAAAAGATATTTGATTCTAAATGTGCCGCATGCCATAAACTTGATGACCGATATGTTGGTCCGCCGCAAAGAGATGTGCTCGAAAGAAGGACTCCTGAGTTCGTAATGAATATGATGCTGAATCCTGAAGAGAATTATCAGAAACATCCTGAGATTAAAAAACTTTTAGGCGAATATTTGACACAAATGCCCAATCAGAATTTGTCAGTGCAGGATGCAAGAGCGGTACTGGAATATTTCAGGAAAGTTAAAGATGAGAAGTAAATCATCATCACAATTAATTATTAAATTTTAATCAAAGGAACAAGCCCATGAAAAAGCTATTTCAAAAGAAGTACATCTTTGCTTTTTTGATTGCATTATCCTTCGCGGTTTTTTATTTCGGTTGTGATCAATCAAAGCATACACTTACAGGTGATGCAGCTTCTCAGGTTTATATTGCCCCGGGTACCTACGATGAATTTTATGCGTTCATGTCAGGAGGTTTCAGCGGTCAGTTGACTGTTTACGGTTTGCCGTCCGGAAGAAAGTTTAAAGTCATTTCTGTGTTTTCGCAAAATCCTGAAACAGGCTGGGGCTATTCCGAAGAAACAAAAGATATGCTTAATACATCATACGGATTTGCTCCGTGGGATGATGCTCACCATCCGCAGCTCTCGAAAACAGATGGTATTGCAGACGGCAGATTTGTTTTTATCAATGGAAACAATACTCCAAGAATTGCCAAAATTGATCTTAAAGAATTTGAAACAACAGAAATAATAGAACTTCCAAACTCTGGAGGTAATCATGCATCTCCGTTCGTAACTGAAAATACCGAATACATAGTTGCATCAACCAGATTCAGTGTCCCGATTCCACAAGCTGATATTCCTATCTCATCATACAAAGAAAATTTTGCAGGCTCAATCAGCTTTGTTAAGCTTGACCCGGCAACGGAGAAAATGAATGTGGAATTTCAGATCATTGTTCCTGGTTTTAATTATGACCTTGCTCGTGCAGGTAAAGGACCTAGCAAAGATTGGGCATTCTTCACTTCATATAATACTGAACAGGCTCACACTTTGCTTGAAATAAATGCTTCGAGAAATGATAAAGATTTTATTGCTGCAGTGAATTGGAAACTTGCTGAAAAATATTTAAATGAAGGCAAAGCTAAAACCATGCAGGCAGAGTATTTCAGAAATTATATGGATAAGAAAACTCATTCAGCGGTTTCTGAAAAGAATACCCAGGTAAAAGTGCTATATCCAGAAGATTGTCCGGGTATGATATATTACTTGCCAACTCCTAAATCGCCTCACGGTGTTGATGTAGATCCTTCAGGTGAATACATAGTTGCGGGAGGTAAATTAGCTTCTGTTATTCCTATTCACTCATTTTCTAAAATGATTAAAGCAATTGAAGATAAACAATTTGACGGCGAGATTGACGGTATACCGATTCTTAAATACGATGCTGTCATAGCTGGTGAAGTAGAAAATCCCGGACTTGGTCCCCTTCATACAGAATTTGATGATAATGGATTTGCATATACTTCAGCATTCATATCTTCAGAAATTGTAAAATGGAAACTCGGAACCTGGGAAGTTGTAGACAGAACTCCTGCCTATTATTCAATTGGTCATCTTATGATTCCCGGCGGTGATACAAAAAAACCATTTGGAAAATATGTAGTAGCATTGAATAAAATTACTAAGGACAGATATCTGCCTACTGGTCCTGAATTAACACATTCGGCTCAGTTAATTGATATTTCAGGTGATAAGATGAAACTACTGTTAGATTTTCCAACTGCAGGAGAACCTCATTATGCACAAGCCATACGAGCAAATTTAATAATGGAGAAAGCTATTAAGTTTTATAGGATAGAAGACAATCATCATCCCCATTCCATCAAAGGTGAGAAGGAATCTAAAGTTGTAAGAGAAGGAAATGTAGTTCGCGTTTATATGTCTTCTATCAGAAGCCACTTTTCACCGGATAATATAGAAGGTATAAAAGTGGGAGATGTTGTCTACTTCCACCTTACAAATCTTGAGCAGGATTGGGATATTCCTCACGGATTCGCAATTAAAGGCATGAACAATGGGGAGATTCTGGTTATGCCAGGTGTTACCAGAACGATAAAATGGGAACCAAAGAAACCGGGAATATATCCTTTCTACTGTACAGATTTCTGTTCTGCTTTGCACCAGGAAATGTCAGGTTATGTAAGAGTATCCCCGGCAGGTTCTGATGTTAAATTATCGTATAGTTTAGGTGAATAAATAATTAAGGAAATGTAATGAGTGAATTAGAAAATGTTAAAAGCACAAAGTTGATTAATGATATTGACTATCAGCCGAACTCAATTGTAAGTAAGCAGGTAATTAAGAAGCCGAACGGCAACGTTACTCTGTTTGCATTTGATAAAGGTGAGTCCCTCTCAGAACATACATCGCCTTTTGATGCTCTTGTTTTTATGGTGGATGGTATGATGGAAA
>DATHSU010000175.1:0-3348 GCA_035463895.1 Ignavibacteriaceae bacterium
GAAAAATCTTGCATACAAAAGATGCATAACTGCATGCTCAGCACCACCGACATACATATCTACCGGAGTCCATTTCTTGGCAAGATTATCATCAAACGCTGCAGTTGAGATATTGGGATTAAGATATCTCAAATAATACCATGAAGAATCAACAAACGTATCCATTGTATCAGGATCACGCTTTGCATCACTGCCGCAGGATGGACATTTTACATTAATATACTTTTCGTTTCTTGCCAATGGTGATTCACCACCAAGTTTGAAGTCAACTTCATATGGAAGTACTACCGGCAGATCAATTTCTTCAACGGAGACTTCACCGCATTTTGGACAATGAATAATTGGGATCGGTGTGCCCCAATAACGCTGCCGTGAAATAAGCCAGTCACGTAAACGAAAATTAATTTTTCCTTTTCCAAAATTATTTACTTCAAGATATTGTATAACTTTTTTAATTCCATCATCTGATCTTAAACCATTAAACTGACCTGAATTAACCATCGTTCCAACATCTACAAAAGCTTCTGTCAGTGGATCGTTTTCATTTGTTCCATCTTTAAGTATCACTTTCCTGATTTCAAGATTGAACTTTTTTGCAAACTCAAAGTCGCGTTCATCATGTCCGGGCACCGCCATAACACAGCCGGTTCCGTAAGTTATGAGTGCGTAGTCAGCAATCCACACAGGAACTCTTTCGTTATTCATTGGATTAATTGCATAAGCTCCTGTTGGGACACCTGTTTTTTCTTTAACTGTAGAAGTTCGTTCAATCTCGGTTAATGATTTAACTGATTCACGATACTTATTAACACTTTCTTTATACTCGTCCGTAGTTATTTTATCAACAAGAGGATGTTCAGGCGCAAGTACAACATAAGTAACACCGAATAATGTATCCGGACGGGTTGTAAAGACTTTTATTTCCAGATCCTCTTTGTCATTTCGACCGGAGGGAGAAATCTCTTCCGAATGATTCTTGGAAGATTTCTCAGTCGGGGACTCCTTCGAAATGACAGCATCATCATTATTCAATTCATTAGTGTTGACAACTTTAAACGTAACTTCAGCACCTTCACTTTTTCCAATCCAGTTACGCTGCATCAATTTTGTTTTTTCTGGCCAGTGAATTTTATCCAATCCCTGAAGAAGTTCTTCAGCATAATCAGTTATCTTAAAAAACCATTGATAAAGATTTCTTTGTATGACCTGAGTTCCGCACCTTTCGCAGCAGCCATCAACAACCTGTTCATTAGCAAGAACAGTTTGATCATTCGGGCACCAGTTTACCGGAGCATTTTTTCTATATGCTAATCCTTTTTTATAAAGTTGCAAAAATATACATTGATTCCATTTATAATATTCAGGGACACAAGTCATTAGTTCTGCGCCCCAGTCGTACATACATCCCATCTTTTTTAATTGTTCACGAATATCTTTGATGTTCTGCATTGTGCTGTCATAAGGATGAATTCCTGTTTTGATAGCATAATTCTCAGCAGGTAATCCAAAAGCATCGTAACCCATTGGTTCGAACACATTGAATCCTCGTAATCTTTTAAATCTTGCCCAGCTGTCCGTTGGTCCGTAATTATACCAGTGACCAATGTGTAGCTTAGCACCGGAAGGGTAGATGAACATTACAAGCGTATAAAGTTTTTTATCGAGATCGTTAAAATCAGTTTTATAAGTTTGATTTTCTTCCCAGAATTTTTGCCATTTGGTTTCTACTTCAGAATGAGGATAACGCATAAATCAAATAAATTGTTTAAAAATGAAGCCAAATTTAGCCATTTGGGGAGGTAATTCAAATTTTATAAATGAATAGGAAAATTAACTTAGTTGGGCTATTCTTGTATTATTGAATAATTCGGCTGATGTAATTAAATACATTATCTTAGATCACTTAGAAAGACTTTTCTATTCACTAAATTTGGACAGCAATTTTCATTAAGACTTACAGGTAAAAAATGGATAAAAGTATTATAAAAGAATTTCTAAAAAGGATTGAATTGTTCAAAGGTCTCTCTGAGAGTAAACTTGATACAATCACTCAAAAAATAATAGTTGAAAATCACAAAACCGGAACAATGATCTTCAACGAGAATAACATCCGTCAAAATCTGTATATAATATATGATGGTGAAGTTGAACTTTTCAAACGTACTCCCTATGGTGTTGAAAAACGTTTATCAATTTTCGGTAAGTATGATTTTCTTGGTGAAGGCGCTTTAATGGATGATTCACCGCATTCAACTTCAGCAAGAACCACAATTGCCACAATTACTTTCGCGTTATCCCGAAATAAGTTCAAAGAACTGATTGTTGAGCAAAGCGATATTGCTCTCGATATACTTGCAAAAATTGCACAGGTAATTTCACGCAGAATGAGTTCTGCAAACACTCGGGTTGTAAATCTGGCTGCTCAATATCAATCCGGCAGAACAAGAAGTGAACACGATCTGCTTGGCGACAGGGAAGTTCCTCACGAGTTTTATTACGGTATCCAGACATTACGTGCGCTGGAAAATTTTAATATCAGCGGTATTACGTTAAACTTTCATCCGGTTGTTATTGAAGCGTTCGCAATGGTTAAAATGGCGGCTGCAAAAGCAAATAATGAACTTGGACTTCTTTCGAAGCCTATTACTGATGCAATCGTACAGGCTTGTACAGAAATAATGAATGGAAAACTTCACACTCAGTTTGTAGTTGATATGATTCAGGGCGGAGCAGGAACTTCAACTAATATGAATGCAAATGAAGTAATTGCGAACCGTGCGCTTGAAATTCTGGGGTATGAAAAAGGTGAATACAAGTATTGTCATCCCAATAATCACGTTAACCTGTCTCAGTCAACTAATGATGCATATCCGACCGCTGTTAAGCTCGCATTGATACTTGCAAATGTTAAATTGATTGAAGTCTTGAAAGAATTGATCCGGTCTTTCCACAATAAAGCAAATGAATTTTCTCAAATTATAAAAATGGGAAGAACACAGCTACAGGATGCAGTCCCAATGACGCTTGGACAGGAGTTTGAGGCTTATGCTGTAACTCTTGCTGAAGAAGTTCAACGCCTGGAGCAAAATGCTAAACTTTTCCTTGAAGTTAATATGGGTGCTACTGCAATTGGAACAGGAATAAATTCACATCCGCAGTACAGCGAAAAATGTGTTACTCATTTAAGAGATATAACAAAAATGGATATCGTGCTTGCCGAAAATCTTGTTGAAGCTACTCAAGATACAGGTGCATTTGTAATGTATTCGTCAGCTGTTAAAAGATTGGCGGTTAAACTATCAAAAATCTGTAATGATCTTCGTTTACTATCATCAGGTCCACGAACCG
>DATHSU010000176.1:0-2211 GCA_035463895.1 Ignavibacteriaceae bacterium
TGCTTAAACCCCGATTTTATAAGAAACTCAATTGTTGATTTGTAAAGCTCAGCGTCATAGTCAGCATCCTGAATTTTTACTTTCCCGTCTAAAACCATTTTATTTAATATAGTCCCTTGTTCAAGTATTAAACTATAAGCAGATAAATGAGTAATTGGAAGTGAAACCGCTGTATGAAGATTTGACTGCCATCTTTCTTTTGTTTGACCGGGCAGATTGAATATTAAATCTATATTGATGTTTTCAAATCCTGCATCAACTGCATTATAAACTGTTTGAATTGCAGTTTCTTTGTCGTGTATTCTTGTAAGGAATTTCAGTTCGTTTTCGTTAAAAGATTGAATGCCAATGCTTATTCTGTTTATCCCCGATTGTCTGAATTCCTTTAACTTTTTTAAGTAAACCGTACCGGGATTTGTTTCTATTGTAATTTCCGCATCACCGGAAATATTGAAATTATTGTTAAGTTCACCAAGAATAGTTTTAATATAATCTGCTTTCATCAATGACGGAGTTCCCCCTCCGAAAAATATTGAGCTGAATTCTCTTCCATTGGAATACTTTTCTGCAAAGAATTTTATCTCTTTACTTAGTGATGTTAAAAAATTATCAACATTATCGGAGGTTATGATTGAATAAAAATCACAATATATACACTTATGATCGCAGAAAGGTATGTGAATGTATATTGAACAGTTATTTTTCATAAAACAAATTAAAAAATCCTTCCGACAATAAAGCCGGAAGGATTAAAATATTCATCTTGTTTCAGAATAAATTAAAATTCTACTTCAGCTTCAATCAATACATCGACGTGACCATTCAATTGGTAAGGTGGTAAACCGCCGGAAATATTGAACAAGGTTACACTACCAACAAAACAAGGGTTTCCATTAATATTTGAATTAAGATATTGATTTACAATTGCAACTTCTTCTACGGTGAGTGATAATTCATAAGGAGGATTTGGTTTTTTATGATCAATTGGTTTAAGATTTACTTGCCGATTAATCAATTCTTCCATTGTATCTCCTCTTCTTATAATAAGCTGGAAAATACCCTGAATTTGCTCGGGCTGTACTGAATTTAAACCGGAATCAGTTCTGTATACAACTCTTAATAAAGAAAGCCTTTTAATTTCACCCTGATAATCAAGGTAAGTGCCGGATTCACTCATACAAAATGTTTGGGAATCGGCTAATGTTGATCCGGACATCTGAAAGCTGAATGAAATCGGAACATTTATAGGAAGCTTATTTATGCTGTCGCATCCACCTAAAAAAAGCGCCGGGATGAATAAAGTAACCGCTAAAAAGTATTTAATTATTTTCATTATTTGCTCCTGTTAAAATGCGAAATTTAATCCTGATGTAACCGCAACTTGTGAGCCAATATTAACATCTACATTGAGTGCAAAAAAGGCTAGTTTTAGTGCTGTTCCAAGGGTTAATCTAAAATTGTTATTACCATCAACAGATAGATTTACTTTCTTATCCTGCCTGAGCAATGGATCTGCACTGGAAGGATTACCATCAACTTCATATTCAAGATCCATACTCGTACTCTCAAATTGAAGCCCTCCGTATAGAATTAATACACCCAAAGTTTTACTTGCGTGTACATTAAATGCAATATTTTTATGATCTACCAGCTCTGTTATTGAAAATTTATTATAAAATATCTGTGCCGCAATATCAACCGGAATTAATGGGATATATTGTGAAATGCTGTGTTTTAGTCCTACACCCCAGAAACTTAAATCTTTATTCTCGCTGAGTTCGATATTTGGCAAATATCTTATCATTAATTCTGTACCAAAAGTTGCAAAGCTTACCTGCGGATAAGCGAGCGGAACAAATGACTGATTGATGCCCGGAGGTAAAGCAATAAATCCATCATAGCCGGCATAAGAATTTCCTTTATCTCCAAAAATTGTTGCTGTTGATCCCTGTTCGTATCCTTCAGGTAAAAAAGGATCAAATGTTTTATCAGTTTCAGGAATAAATATCATCATTCCCTTTAAACTGAAAGTAAATCCGAACAAAGAGGGAACACTTGCAGAATAGTATGTGCCGGAATTCAAACCTGTGCCTATAGCTGTGGCCAAAGGTTTTGTATAACCTTCTGCAGAAACTTCATTCATAAGAGAAAAACGATCTGTTATTTGGGCATTGGCAAGAACTGATAAAATAAATATTAAGAGCACTGTAA
>DATHSU010000177.1:0-13605 GCA_035463895.1 Ignavibacteriaceae bacterium
GGCATTAATGAATATAGTTCAAAATGCTTTTGAAGCCGTTTCTGATGGTGGTGAGGTTAATATTTATTATAAAACTGAGAACAATACATTGTTAATCAACATTAAGGATAATGGTCCAGGCATTCATCCTGATACTCAAAAAAGAATCTTTGATCTGTACTTTACCACAAGAAAAGATGGAAACGGACTCGGGTTAAGCATTGCTCAAAAAATTATTGCTCAGCATAACGGTTCAATACAACTTTCAAGTTCAGTTAATGAAGGAACAATTTTTAAAATAATTTTAGCCGGAAAATGAAAGACTATTCAATTCTGATTATTGATGATGAAGAAGCCCAGAGAAATGTTCTCAGCGGTTATCTACAAAAAAAAGGGTTTAAGGTTTATTCCGCATCTTCAGGAGACAGCGGAATAGAAATAGCAAAATCAAATATGATTGAAATAGTTTTTTCAGATTATAAAATGCCTGATAAAACAGGACTAGAAGTACTGGAGGAAGTAAAAAGACTGAATCCTGAAATAAGTTTTGTTATCCTTACAGCTTACGGCACGGTGGAAAACGCCGTTAAAGCAATGCGTCTCGGTGCATATGATTATATATCGAAACCTGTTGATCTCGATGAACTTGATCTTCTTATTGAAAGGATAATTGAAACAAAAAATCTTAAATCTGAAATAAAAGTATTGCGTTCTCAACTGCAGGATAAATATAAAATTAATTCGATGATTTCAAACTCACCTAAAATGAATGAGGTGCTTAGTATTGCCTCCAGGGCGGCTGAAAGCAAAGCAACTATACTGATAACAGGAGAAAGCGGAACCGGAAAAGAAGTTCTTGCCAAAGCCATTCACTTCGCAGGATCCAGAAAAGATAAACCGTTTATAGCTGTAAATATTCCTGCTCTTCCTGAAACCTTAATGGAAAGTGAATTATTCGGACATGAAAAAGGAGCTTTTACAGGTGCGGAAAGATTAAAGAAAGGAAGATTTGAACTTGCAGACAAAGGAACAATTTTTTTAGATGAAATTGGTGATGTTCCGTTGAATATCCAGGTTAAACTTTTAAGGGTTCTTCAGGAACAGAAAATTGAAAGACTCGGATCAACAGAAAACATTGCCATTGATGTAAGAATAATTACAGCAACACATCAGGATCTTGAAGCCAAGATTAAGGATGGATCATTCCGTGAAGATCTGTTTTACAGATTGAATATAGTTTTTATTAATATTCCGCCTTTACGGGAAAGACGTGAAGATATCCTGCCGATGATTGAACACTTCATTAATTTTTATTCAGCCGAAAATGAAAAGGGTAAAATAGAAATATCAAAAGAAGCAGTTGATATTTTGATGAAATACAATTATCCCGGAAATGTAAGAGAACTTGAGAACACTATTGAACGGGCTGTTGTTCTTTGTCGTGATAACATTATCACACTTAATGATATACCTGACAGTATTAAAGGATTTAAAAAAGAATTGTTTGCCCCTGGCACTGATTCGGGTACTTTGAATGAACAGGTTGAGGCTCTTGAAAAGAAATTAATATTTGATGCCCTAACAAACTCCGGAGGTAACCAGACTGTTGCCGCAAAAATGCTCGGACTTACTGAAAGGAACATACGTTATAAAATTCAAAAGTATGGAATTAAGAAGGGATAAACCTGTAATTAAAAACCAAATATAATTGATGCTGAAATCAGGTTATTTGTATAATCGTAAAAATAATCGTTTGAATTATTTTTAATATAATTCCAGCTCGTCTCTATCGACAAACCATCCAGGAAAAAACTAAAATCAAATTCTGCAGCAACCCCTAATGCGTATTGTTTGTCGTCACGCAGATCATTTAGTGAGAATCCCTCAGGATCAGCAACCGGTAATGCGTTAAAGTTTCTCGTTAAATATCTTGCCTCAAAAGATAAAAGTATTTCGTCGATCAGATACTGATTTATTGCTCCGCCAATTGTTACACCATCGCTCGAATATATGTCATTAAAAATTTCTTCTTCATAATAAATAAATTCATTACTGAACATATATCTGCTTTTATCAGTAAGGCTTTTCCGGTATTCAGAATAAATGCTTAGCCTTGTGTTTTCACCAATAATCTTCGCAATGCTTAAACCAAATCTTAAAAGTGATGCTTCATTTGCGTAATTGCTTACAGTATACTTCTGTAAATAATCTTTATAATCGAATTCACTGCTTGCTATAAGAGAAGTTTTATCTGCCAGATTTGATATCCATCTGATAAAACCTTTATGCTCATAATGTGAAAAGAGAGAGAAGTTTTTAAAGTTATTTCTATTAAATATGTAGCCGGCTAATAAATAGTTGTCTTCAATTATATTGTGTCTGTAATTAGCATATGCTGATAGCTGGTTAAAATCATAAATCTTGAATTCATCTTTGTTATGACGTAAGGAATAGTTGACTCCAACATTAAGAGGATTATCATCGATTGAAAAAAGATGTGTTTCAACAAGGCCAAAACGATGCGAGTTAAAATTTTTGTATTGATTTGCCCGAAAAGAGCTTAAATTTCCTTCATAGTATACGTGAACATTATTAAACTCACTTTCAATATTGAAGGCTGATGAAAGAGAGAAGCTGTTTATAAAATCATCTGTCTGCTCAAAGTTATTGAAAATATTATCATCATAATATCCTTCATAGGAGACATTAAGATTTAATTGTGCAAAGATTTCACAACTGACAGATGTGAAACAGATTAGGAGTGATAAGAAGTACGATTTCATATAATAATCAATTTATCAAAATTATTTATTGCCGCCAGGTCCGACCTGATTTGTACCTCCATTGTGCCCTCCACCGCTGCCGCTTCCCTGTTTTTGTCCGGTTCTTTTTCGAAGCTTATTGAAACTCATTCCGCCTTGTCTTGTATCTGCTATTCCATCACCATCTTTATCAATAAAAATATCTTTTCGCTTTCTTTCAGTTGCTCTATGCTGTTCACCGGTTCCTTTTTTATCTATAAAATCTTTTTTATCCGTTTTTCCGGCTCTTTCCTGATCCCTCAGTTGTTCCTTGTTCAATTCCTGATCTTTAGTCTTTGTTGTATCCGGAAGTTCGAATCCAACAGCCAATCCAGATGAAGCTAAAATTAATATTATAAGTATCGTTTTCATATTGATCTCCTGTAAACAATTCGCAAACCTTGTGCCCGAAAATTATGGTGAATTTATGTTGGAATAAAACTAATTAGAAAATAATACGACATTTTAGTCATCCATGACGACCATATAGTCGAATTAGCAACAATAATTAACGAATGTTAAATAATTTTCTTTGGGTTATTTTACTTATTTTTAAGTGTCTTTTTATCCACTATTCAGGGGCTATACTATGAAAACCATATTATTAATTCTTATCAGCAAAAGAAAAAATGCTGCCGTTCAGGTTCAGAAAGTTTTAACCGGATGGGGCTGCATGATAAAAACACGTCTTGGTATTCACGACGGAGTTATGGAAAATTGCACCGATGAAGGACTGCTTATTCTTGAACTCGCAGGTGAAAGAAAAAAAATGGATGAGCTTGCGCGGAAAGTATCGCTTATTAAAGGTGTCTCTTCAAAGCTGGTCGATCTATCAATCTTTACAGAACCTAAAAAGAAAACTGTTAGAAAATCTGTAAAGAAGTAGTTTTTATTTCTTTAACGGGAGATAAATTGTAAAACTGGTTCCCGGTTTATCAGTCGTACCCAAGCGGGAGGGACTTTCCACTTTGATGGTTCCTCCATGCCTTTCAATTATTTGTTTGACTACCGGAAGACCGATTCCGGATCCTTCATAATTCTTATCCTTAATATTTGAAGCGCGGTAATAATCTGTAAATATTTTATCGATGTCTTGTTCGGGAATACCTATACCGTTATCGCATACGTTTATCATCACATCCTTTTCTTTATTCTCAATAACAACTTCAATCTTTCCTTCAAAATCAACATACTTAATTGCATTATTAATAATGTTGGAAATTGCTATCTGAATTAAGAAACTATCTCCCTTCACAGGTATCTTCTCTTTTCTTTCATCACGGACTTTAACCGAAACGCTTTTAGCTTTCGCATTTACCATTTGACTTGCTACGGTTGTTTTAACTATAGCACCTATTGTCATACTTTCTTCGGTTATCTTATCGAACAACTTCATATTTGAAATCTTTAATACACTATTTACCAGCTCGATCGCCTCATCGGATCTTCGTTTAGCACGTTTTAGCTTTTCCTCAACAACTTCATCCAATGGACCGAGGAATTTCTGCAGTACAAGATCTAGATAAGAGTGAACTGCTGCCAGCGGAGTTTTTATTTCATGAACAACACCGATTATATATTTCTGCTTTTCTTTTTCGGCTGCATTGATCTTTTCAATTGATTCTATTAATTGTTGTTCCCTCATATAAAGTTGTTTAGCCATCCTGTTTGAAATTAATACTATCATAAATACAATAAAGCCGAATGTTGTGTTTATTGCCAGAACGAAATTAAAATCCTGGTACAGCTCAGAGGGCAGGTATCCGCTTACGTGATGATGCGGAATAACAGAGTAATATTCACCAACTGTAATCATCCAAACTACAATTACTATAGTTGCAGCAAAACCATAAATTAAAAAGCCCGGTAAAATCAGACTACCGACTATCATATGAATCACAAAAAATAAAAGCAGCGGCGATTCAACACTCCCGGTATAATATACTACCAGCATCAATGCAATTAAATCAAATATCATCTGGAGCAGCGAAAGATGCAAAGGATTAAAACTATCTGCATCGTGTTTTAAAAATCTTCTTATAAAATGCAGCAATCCGTTGTACACCAGAATAGATATTGTAATTATCAAAAGAGAGTTGTGTTGAGAACCGGTCAATTCAACGTTAAGGAAATATTTCGGATAGAAAATAAAAATCAGCAGCATCAGAACGGCGCCATAACGGAGCTTTATAAACCATAGGTTTCTTCTACGGATTGTCATCCAGAATTCTTCGTAGTGCTTTGCCCAGGAAGGAACAAGATTAATCATTATTATTTCACTGTTATACTGTAAAAATAAAAAAGGCAGATGCTATTAACTAACATCTGCCTTTACAAGCCAAATTAAATTAAGCTATATACTTTCCTCTTTTCACGTAATGTGTATGAAGAAGTTTATGTGATAAATGACCGCAAGGTCCGTCTTTGAGGAATTCGTTATAGATTTCCACGACGTGTCTGTTCTCATGAGATTTTCTAACAGGAAGCGATTTATCTTCATCATAAATTGCTTTTGCTCTGAGTTTGCGAATTTCAGGTGTTGTCGGAATCGGTTGCCCGCCGCCGCCGATGCAGCCTCCGGGACAAGCCATAAACTCAATGAAATGACATTCACTGAATTTGCCGCCTGCTTTAATATCATCCATAATTTTCTTAGCATTAGCTGTTCCATGAGCCACTGCAATTTTTAACGTTGCACCTTTCAACCAGTTCCAGTCCGGAATAAGATGTTTGATTAGATCAGGAACCTGTCCGACTTCCTTAATAGGAAGTTCAGCGTACTTAACACCTTCAAATCCTCTTACAGGCATGATATCAGCGTTAGCAAATACATCTTCAACTTTCTTTCCTGTTACAAATTCAATAACAGTTCTCAGAGCCGCTTCCATTACGCCGCCGGTTGCACCGAAGATTAATCCTGCACCGGAAGCATCACCGAACGGATCATCGAAATGTGATCTCGGCATTTCAGGAAGGTAAATTCCTGATTCTTTAATCATCTGTGCAAGTTCACGTGTCGTTAAGCCGTAATCAACATCCTTAAATCCTGAATCAACCATTTCAGGTCTGTTGCATTCGAACTTCTTTGCAGAGCATGGCATCACTGCAACCGATACTATATCATTCGGATCGATACCTTTCTTCTTAGCATAATAAGTTTTGATCAACGCACCAAACATCTGCTGTGGTGATTTTGCAGTACTCAGGTTATCAATGTACTCAGGATAAAAATGTTCAAGATATTTAACCCATCCGGGTGAACATGAAGTGAACTGCGGAAGGGCAACCTGCTCTTTCTGAACAAGAGCTTTATACAACCTTGCAATAAGTTCTGTACCTTCTTCAAAGATTGTAAGGTCTGCAGTAAAGTTTGTATCGAATACAACATCGAAACCTATTCTTCTTAATGCAGTATTCATTTCACCGGTAAGTGATGTTCCGGGTTCCATTCCGAATTCTTCACATATTGCTGCTCTAGGTGATGGAGCTGTTTGTATTACAACATGCTTTTTAGGATCGTCTATTGCAGCCCATATTTCATCACGCGGATCGTTTGCCCTTAATGCACCGGTAGGACAACGATTAATACACTGTCCGCAATTAATACAAATAACTTCTGCAAGAGGTTTGTCCAGAAATGTTCCGATATGAGTGTTATTGCCTCTGTCGATTGCTTCAAGGACTCCAACTTCCTGCAAATCTATACAGGTTCTTACACAGCGTTTGCACAAAACACATTTATCAAGATCACGCACTACTGAGTAAGAAGAGTTATCAACTTCATATCTTGGATGCTCAACATGACCGAAGTTGTAATGATCAACGCCGTATTCTTTTGCAAGTGACTGAAGTTCACAGTTGTTATTTCGGAAACAGGAATAACATTCGCCGTAGTGTTCACTTAATATTAAATCAATAATATGTTTTCTTGCACGTCTTACAGCATTTGAAGTGGTTTTAATTTTTATCGGCGCAGTAATTGGGAATGCACACGATGCCTGCAGAGTTCTCATTCCTTCAACTTCAACAACGCAAACACGGCATACACCGGCAACACACAGATCTTCATGGTGACAAAGTGTCGGTATATGAACCTGGTTTTGCCTGCAAGCCTCAAGTATTGTTGTTCCGAAAGGAACTGATATTTTTTTCTCGTTTAATTCAATTGAGATCGAGCCGCCGATATGTTCCGGATGTTCCGGTTTGGGAACAACGTGCGGTTTCTGGCTGACAGGTGCTCTCATTGTTTTTTTATTTTCCATTTCTTCCTCCATTACCGCGTGTAAAGATTTCATCTTTAAAATTTTCAAGAATTGATATAAATGGATTCGGGCTTGACTGTCCTAATCCGCATTTAGAAGCAACCTGCATTGTTCTGCCAAGATCTTTCAGCTTATTTATATGAGCAAAAGTATATTCATTTTTTTCAATCATCTCAACACCTTCTAGCAGCTTATGATTTCCTATTCTGCAAGGTGTGCACTGACCGCAGGATTCATCAAGAAAGAATTCCATAAAATTCTTTAATACGTGAAGCATATCCCTGCTTTCATCAAATATCATTATGGATCCGCCTGTTGGAATATCTTCATACGCAAGCGCTCTTCCGAATTGTGATTTGGGAATACAATGACCTGATGCTCCGCCAATCTGGACTGCCTTAGTATTTTTTGCCTCAACTATCTTCAACAGTTCAGAAACTTTTATTCCCCAGGGTAATTCATATACGCCGGGTTTTTCACAATCACCTGAAACAGAAAATAATTTTGATCCTGATGAGTGACTTGTTCCGAATTCGCTAAACCACTTACCGCCTTTCATTACAATATGTGTAACTGCAGCGAGAGTTTCTACATTGTTTACAGAAGTTGGTCTGCCAAGAAATCCTGTGTTAATAGGATAAGGCGGTCTGTTTCTTGGTTCGCCGCGATGTCCTTCAAGCGATTCTATCAATGCAGTTTCCTCGCCGCACACATAAGCACCTGAACCGAGGAATATTTCTATATCAAAATCAAATCCTTTTTTACCAAGAATATTTTTACCAAGCAGATTGTCTTTTCTCATTTCTTCAAGATAATCTTCAAGCGGCTTCAGCAGGTATTCATACTCTCCGCGCAGATAAATAATTCCGAGTTGCGCACCGACAGTATAACCGCCAACAACCATTCCGTCAAATACTAATTCCGGAAACTCAATCAACAGTACTCTGTCTTTAAATGTTCCGGGTTCTCCTTCATCTGCATTGCACACAAGAAATTTTCTATCGGCTTTAGCAGCTGCGGTAAGCATCCATTTTGTGGATGTTGGAAATCCTGCTCCGCCTCTTCCTTTGAGTTTTGAATCTTTTAATTCAAACAATACATCTTCGCGGGACATTGATAATAATTTTTTAATTGCATCTCCTCTTTTGTATTGAGAGAAGATTACCGGACCGGTTCTTTTCTTTTTCTGATTTTCCATATTCACCTCACTTCACCTTTCCTAAAAGTTCAACTGCCATTTCGGGAGTAAGATTAGTATAGACTCTGTCGTTAATTGCCATAGCAGGACCCATATCGCAAAGCCCTAAACAGTTAGCATACTCAACGGTGAATTTATTATCCTTTGTTGTTTCGCCTATTTTTATTCCTAACTCGCGCTCAATTGCCTGCACAATTTGTCTTTTACCATGCATATCACATGAAATTGTCTGACAAATTCTTACAATGTTTCTTCCTTTAGGGTCAGAGTTAAGAAAAGCGAAAAAGGAAATAACGCTGTATACTTCAACAGGATGAATATTAAGGAGTCTTGCTACTTCCTGCTGAGCAAATTCAGAAATGTGTCTATGCTTTTTCTGAATTTCGTGTAGAATCATCAGTAAAGCAGAACGATCGTCACCATATTTTTCTATATAGCTCTCTATTTCTTCGGAGAGAGCGTTTTTTTCAACTACAAGCATTGCTCTACTCCTTCATGTTTAATTGTAAAAGTTTTTCAACTTTGTCTATCAACGTTTCAGGTGAAATTGGTTTTTCGACAAAGTCGTCAACCGGAATCATCTCTCCGGCAGCAAATTCCAATCCTAATGTTTTAGAAACTGATGTGTACATTATAATCGGAATGGCAATTTTCTCTCTGCGGAATTTTTGGGCAAGGAAGAATCCATCATCCGGTTCGTTCATCATTACATCGAGTATAATGAGATCCGGATTCTGATCTTTAACTATTTTGTAACCGTCATCAGGATTAGTAGCTGTGATAACCTCATATCCTTTTGATGTAAGAACTAAAGTGCTCGCATCAAGAATATCAGGATCGTCGTCAATAATTGCTATTTTTGGCATGTTATCCCCTGGGATAGTGATGAATAATTAATGTTTAAATGTTTTATTCTGTTTCAAAATCAACACATTAAATGCCATAATTATACTTAGACAATTATCTTTTTAAGTCAATTATTACAAATAATGAGGCAGTTCGGTTCTTATTTTTAAGAAAGCTATTTCTTATTTAAGAAAAGGATATTAATGCGTAATATTCTGTATGATTGTTAAATGATGATATTTGCCGATTACATAAAATTTGTGATTGGATTTGATTTTTACTGACTTTTTAATATTATTAATCGGAAAATCGCACAGGTAATTACTATGAGCACTTTATAAAAAAAAGTTTTTACTTAATTACACTTTTAATAATTTCATTTTTTAGTTCGTGCAATTATATCTTTCAGGATCACACACCACCGGAATACATAGTCGTTTCCCAGGCACAAACATCGCTGATTGAAGTTTATTCTCCATCTTATACTGATCAATTCCAACAGGGTGAAGCAGTTACTATTATGTGGAAAAATACAAGATCCATAGATGAAGTGAATATTGAACTGCTAAAAAAGGATGCCCCAATTTTAACAATCCAAAACAACGAGAAGAACCAGGGAAGCTATTTATGGCAAATTCCTGTTGATCTAAGAAATTCACTTCACTACCAGATAAAAGTGTCTAACTCAAATAATGATGACGAATTTGGAATTAGTGAAAGGTTTGTTGTTCTGAGAGAACAATAATTTTTATTTTTGAAAGTTCATCAAAAGAATAAGAGAAAATATAATACCAACAACTGACTGCAGAATTACAATTTTTAGAGAAAGAGATTTATTTATAATTCCAAGTGGTGTCCACTTTAACCACGTCCATTTTTCCGGAAATTCCATCCGAAGAAATATATAATAAAGCACATCCTGCACTCCAAATAATTTAAGAACAGCACCCGCAAAAGCAGCAACGGGAGAAAATACTACAGCAAGTAATATCAGCAAAGTAATATCGAACATAATCTGGTTTATTCTGTATGATCTGATTATTATCTTCTCCGGCATTACTTTGGTTCTTCTGATAAGTGAGAAATGATAACCTAGAATATCATACAGATTGGAAGTGAGAATGAAGAAAACAGGAGCAAAATACTCCAAATAAAACATTGCAAAAGCAAAAACAATTACTAAAAATAAATTTAAACTAACAAGTTTATACTTAAGTATCTGAATAATTTCTTTCATATTGGTTTGAAATATAAAAAGAATAGTATCTATTATTTAAAACCAAAAGGCACGATTTGCTCGTGCCTTAAGTTTTTTAAACCTCCTATATCTTTAAGTATGATATTGGTTGAGGCTTATTTCATCAATATCATTTTCTTTGTTGAGTTAAAGCTTTCACTTTCTATTTTGTAAAAGTAAATACCTGATGATAATCCCGATGCATTGAATTGAACTTCGTGATAACCGGATTCCATTTCGCCCTTAAATATTTCAGAAACTTTTTCACCAAGTGTGTTATATACATTTATAGTTGAATTGGTTCTAAAAGGTAAAGCAAACTTTATCGTTGTCGATGGATTGAATGGATTAGGATAGTTTTGGAATAGGTAATAATCCAAAGGTATTTTCGTTTCATCTTCAATACTTGTAACGCCTCCATTATTCGTTCGAATAATTCTTCCGTACAAATTCGGATCTTCATCAGCACCGACCGCCCATCCATTTAAAGAGTCTGAAAAGAAAACCGAATATAGACCACCAGTTGTTAAAAATCTTGGAATCTGCTCCGTCCAGGTTATACCACCATCACTGGTTTTTACAACAGCACCAAAAAGATCTACCAACCATCCCTTGTTATCATCAATAAAATAAGAATCCTGCCAGTCATAGTCTCCCTGAGATATGACAACATTATCAAACCAGGTTAATCCTCCATCAGTCGTTTTGGCTAAAATACTATTCTCCCCGGCAGCATAAGCAATATTTTGAGATGTAAAATTTATGCTGGATAAATAACCAAAATAAGTTTCATAAATTTTACTCCAACTATCACCGCCGTCAGTAGTTCTTAAAATAAACCCAAAGGCTGCACTATCCCCAACCACCCAGCCATTATTTTGATCTGCAAAGTACAGATCGTAATACCAGTTGTTGTCTCTCTTCTTTTCAATCCAGTTGATTCCACCATCAGTGGATTTATATATAATGTTTTTTCCAGCTACCCAGCCGAACGTATCACTTTCAAAAAAAACCGAGAATATTTTTTCGTTAAAATTAGTTGTTAAACTTGTCCAGTCTAAACCACCATTTGTAGTTTTAAGTATTAATCCACTATCTCCAACAATCCAGCCATTCGCATCATCAATAAAAAAAACTTTTTCCAGATCAGAATTTATTGGATAATGAAGACTGTCCCAGCTTTCACCAGCATTGGTTGAGCGCAGAATTATGCCGTTTGTCCCAACTATTGTGCCATTACTATTATCTGTAAATGTAATTGACTTATAGATGACTGAATAGATTTTGGGTTCCTGTTCAAACACTGTGAAAAGCCAATAACATTAAAACTCCAAAATAAAACTATTATAATGAAATTTTTCATAATGTTTCTCCTAACTTCCTCCCACCTCAATTATGGATTCTGTTTGTTCCACATAATCTTGAGTAGTTTTAAACCAGTTATTTGCAAAAATATCTTAATTTAAAGATTAAAAAAAATAGTGAAAATAGAAGATTTCATATATACTAAACATACAATTTTGCTAATAACTTAACTTTCACTAGAATCTTTCAAGAATATATATATATATATATGGAAATGTCAAGATATTTATTGATGATTTTTCATAAGAAAAATATTTGAAAGTTTTTTTAATGCAAAAAAAGGCACGATCGCTCGTGCCTTGAGTTTTTTAAACCTCCAATATCTTTAAGTATGATATTGGGTTGAGGCTTATTTCATCAATATCATTTTCTTTGTTGAGTTAAAGTTTTCACTTTCTATTTTGTAAAAGTAAATACCTGACGATAATCCTGTTGCATTGAATTGAACTTCGTGATAACCGGATTCCATTTCGCCCTTAAATATTTCAGAAATTTTTTCACCGAGTGTGTTATATACATTTATAGTTGAATTGGTTCTAAAAGGTAAAGCAAACTTTATCGTTGTAACAGGATTAAACGGATTTGGATAATTCTGATATAATGCAAATTCCTTTGGGCCGGAAATATCAACTTCAATTGTATTACTATAAGATACAGTTCCATCAAAGTCTATTTGTTTTAATCTGTAAAACAGATTTGAATTATTAATGTTCGATATATCATCAGTATATGAATAATCAGATTGATTTGTACTGGTTCCCTTACCTTCCTTAAAACCTATTGTAAACCAATCACCAGAGAAATATTTTTTTTGTATTTCAAAACCATGATTATTAAGTTCAGATGCCGTTGACCAATTTAGTATAACATTATTTTCGTAAACTTTGTAGGTAAATGAAATTAATTCAACAGGAAGCTCACCAGTAAAAACATAAATACCGCTTTGAGTGCATGCGAATAATCTTCCCTCCTGACTTAAATACATTCTGTTAATGGTAGAAAGATCTAAACCTGTGTTATCTAAGGAGACCCAGCTAATACCTTGATTTAAGGAACGGAAGACGCCGCTATCAGTTAAACATATGAACACCTCATCTGAAGCAATAATTTGTTTAATATTATTAGTTGTTAAACCAGAATTTATTAAAATTAAGGTGTTCCCTTCATCATCGCTTTTGTAAATTCCTTCACCCTGTGTTGCCAGATACATTACACCAGATAAAAATTGAAAGTCTAAAATAATTTTTCCTTCAATTACTGTTAACCAAGGATGCTGATCATTAAATCTTTTTAGATATCTATAATCAAACCAGAGTCCACCTGGTGCATATCCATATCCTCGATAAGAAATAAACGTATTACCAATTGAATTATTAGCAATCCTAAAAGCTTTGGCAATAGAATTCTCATAAAAGAATATGTTTGAAATGACTTGCCATGATGTTCCAAAGTCTTTCGATCTAAAAACAGACAGTGCTTGATTGCTTTCTGCAAAAAGATGTATATGGTTGGAATCATTAATTGAAAAATCAACAATGCGGTCAGGATATAAATCAATACATTCTTCCCAGAATAAACCCTGGTCAGCAGATTTAAATAATGAATTCGAAGCTACATATAAATTGCCAACAAAATCTGATTTAATTTTATAAACGATGGTGTTAATAGAGGTCGAATCCCAGCTAGTCCCCATATCTAAAGATGTAAAAAGGCCTTGATTAGTTCCTGCTAAAATTTTGCCTGATTGTAATATGATTAAATCGTTTATATTATTCGGACTATTAATATACTCCCACTGTCCATAGTTATTTGAGTTTATTATAACGAGTAAGAAGAGAAACATTAGCTTTTTCATTTTCCACCTCATAGTTTGTGGATTATAATTGTCGTTCAGATAACTAAGAATAAGTTACTAAA
>DATHSU010000178.1:0-4173 GCA_035463895.1 Ignavibacteriaceae bacterium
GCAATAATCGGTATTGCAATTTCACTGCTGATTTCTTTTTTAGCAGGACACTTCCTGATAAAGAATGTGGCAAGCCAGCACCCTGTGAAAAGGACAATTCATTTTCTGTTCTATATTGTTAAGTTCATGTGGGAAATGATAAAAGCAAATCTCGAAGTAGCTTATCTTGTTATTCATCCAATGCTTCCTATCAAACCGGGAATAGTTAAAATCAAAACAAAGCTCACGAAAGATTCTGCAATAACTGTTCTTTCCAATTCAATCACTCTTACTCCCGGAACACTAACGATTGATATCAATGAGCAGAAGAAAGAACTATACATTCACTGGATAAATGTAAAAACACAGGATATTGATAAAGCAACAGAAGAGATAGGAAACAGATTTGAAAAAACTCTGACGGAGGTATTTGAATGAAAATTCTGAAATGGACAATCGGACTGATCATATTTGCAGCTTTCTTTTTCTTTAACTTCTTTATATACGAAGGCGAACTTATGCTCAAACTGATCAATGTGATTTTGTTCAGTTCGCTGTTAGTATTAATCAGAGTGATTGTCGGACCAACTGCAGCAGACAGAATTGTTGCTGTAGACATACTTGGAATTCTGATAATAGGACTGACCGCTTTATTAAGTATTTATTACAACGAATCATTTTTTATTGATATTGGACTCATCTGGGCACTGCTCAGTCTTATTGCAACACTCGCATTTTCAAAAGTTCTGGAAGGGAGGCAGTTAGATGACTGATACAATCGGAATAGTACTGATTTGTGTTGGAATCGCTTTCGATTTTCTCGGTGTGCTGGGGCTAATCCGTTTACCCGATGTTTACAACAGACTTCAGGCGGCAACTAAATGTGTTACATTTGGCTCAATGGGTATTTTGCTTGGGGTAATTGTAATGCAGGGATTTACAAGTTTTGGATTCAAAGCATTGATTGGAATTGTATTCATTGTTCTTGCTGCACCAACAGCAGCGCATGCTGTATCAAGAGCAGCTCATCGAAGTAAAACACCGTTAGCAAAAATATCCGTCGTTGATAAATATGAAGAAGACAAAGAATTGAAAGACGAAACTCTAAAAGAAGAAGTCAATGTTTGAAATAAAAAGTTTGGAGCAATACTATGTATCTTCCCAAAATTAGAGAAATTAAAGAAGCTTTAACCTCTTTTTTCTCAAAACCTTATACAACAAAATTTCCTGCTGAAGGATACACTCCTGCAGAAGAATTCAGAGGTTTTCCCAGGTATCATAAAGATGATTGTGTCGGATGCGGAACCTGTTCACAGGTTTGTCCGGCAGGCGCGATTACTGTAATTGATGATTTAACAAATTTACTCCGGACACTTAAGATTGATTATAGTTCCTGTATTCATTGCGGACAATGCGAAGAACATTGCATTACTCAAAAAGGTGTTTTGCTCAGTACTGAATATTCGTTTGCAACTATGGATAAAAACGATCCGAATATCTTTGAAAATGTAGAAAAAGAAATTCTACTCTGTGAAGTTTGCGGCTCGATGATTGCACCGACTGATCAAATCAAATGGGTAAGAGAAAGACTTGGTGCAAAAGCTTATGCACATCCTAATTTTTTGCTGAATATCCAGAGGGAATTTTTTGATTTAGAACCCTCTCACGCCAAATCAAGAATAAGAAGAGAAGATCAGCTAAAAGAAGTCTGTCCGAAATGCCGTCATAGGATTGTGGTTGAAGATGAATTTTACGCATTTAACAAATGAGCTTTCAATATATCAGCAGGATAGAATTGTATTTGTTGGATTAGGAAATAAACTCAGGGCTGATGATGCGGCTGGCTTAAAAATAATTGAAAGACTTAAATCTCAAAAAGTATTTAAAGATTCACAATTCATAATGGCAGGAAGGAATCCTGAAAACCATCTACAAGTAATTCTTAATTGTAATCCGGACATAGTTGTATTTATAGATGCTGCCGAATGGAATGGCTCGGCAGGTGATGTAAAGATATTTAATGATGAGGAAATTGATCAAACTGAATTCAGCACACATACATTTTCAATAAAAATGATAAAGGATTATCTGCTTAACCAACAGGAAATGAATTTTATGTTTATCGGCATTCAACCTCTTAGAACCAATTATAAACAGGGTTTATCAGAACCGGTTCAAATAGCTATAGAGAAGTTTTTCTGTGATGAAGTTTGATTTAAGCACATCAGTAAGCGCAAAACTTCCGTTTCATACGGTAGCATCCCTTAAAGAAAGATTAGCGTGGCTTACTAATCTTCGCTGGATATCCGTTATTTCACTTTTATTTTCTGTTCCGGTTGCCGGTGAGATGTTTGAATATCAAATAGGCTTTGTTGAGATTACGAATATTGCTGTACTTCTTATTGCTATTAATCTGCTTTACTTTTTTATTGCAAGATATTATCCCTTTAGAAACGAATATCAGGAGCTTGCATTCCTTGAACTTCAGATTTTGATTGATCTGATAATCATATCATTTGTCATGCACTATTCAGGTGGAATAGGTAATCCGTTTTATTTCCTTTACATTGTTCAGGTTATACTCTCAGGAATAATTTTTCCCGGGAAGTTTCTACCATACTTCAATGCAATTTTTGCAGCGCTGTTATTAACTATCTGGACAGTACTTGAACATCTCGTTATTGTTGATAGATATTTGTTAAGGACTGAGCCTGCTTCATTAGCAATAATCGTTACTTCTTTATTGGCTTTTTATATAACTAATTTTACGGGAATCTATATCATAAATAATTTTATGATTGGTTACCGATCTCTCAAGAAAATTATTGATCAGAAAAATGTTCAGCTTGAGAAAGCAATAAAAGACAGAAGCCGTACTTTCCGTTTTGCTGCACACGAGTTGAAATCACCTATGATTGCCATACAAAGCTCACTTGATGTAGTTAAAAGTTTGTTCTCGGACGATCTGCGACCTGAAGTTAAAGATATGGTTTACAAAGCAGAGAGAAGATCATCACAGGTAATTGATATGGTTAAAGAGATGATTACAGTAACTCAGTATAATCTTGGAATGGAAAAACAGGTATTTGAAAATGTTAACTTTGATGAATGGTTGAGCGGAATTGTGAATCATCATAAACCCTATTCTGATAGAAAGAATATTGTCCTGGAATATTACCATCTGCCGGTTCAGTTTAATATTAGTATTGATGTTAATGGATTTGAAAAGTTAGTCAGCAACCTTGTAAGTAATGCACTGAGATATACTCTTTCTGGTGGAAGGGTAGGTGTTGAAACTTTTCTTAATGATTTTACTTTCGGATTTATTGTGAAGGATACGGGTATTGGAATTCCGCAAGAGGATCTTGAAAAAATATTTGAGGAATTTTACAGAAGTAAAAATGCCAGGGAAACTGAACAAATTGGTACGGGATTGGGATTAAATCTTGTAAAAGAAATTGTTGAACACTACGGCGGGGAGATCACGGTTAAGAGCGAACTTGGAAAAGGGAGTGAATTTAAGGTTGAGTTCCAAATTGATGAAAAGCAGACTTACAATTCGGAATCAGAGATTCAAGAGAACTCTTTTAGTTTACAACCCTAAAAACTTTATTGATACTCCACATAGTAAAATCAATCCGCCTGCAATCGCATGAGAATATTTAACTGCACGATTAAACGAAAAAATCTTTAATCCATATAAACTGGTTGTCACAACTGCTAGCATTGTGCCAATTGTTGCAACTGCAAAAGTAAGTGAAACAAGAACTAAGGTTAGAACATTATGACTAATCGCCGGAAACATTAATAATGGTATTAACGGCTCACAAGGTCCGAATAAAAATATTGTAAAGATAACCCACGGAGTAATTGAGTTTAATTTTTTGCTTTCGTGAACGTGAGCGTGGTCTTCAGAATGATTGTGGCTATGCGTGTGAAATGTTCCGTCTTCGTGCAAATGAGTATGTGAGTGCTTTTTATTTTTGTATAGGTAACGAATTCCCCACGCAAAGTAAAGCAAACCAAAAGTAATCAAGAGCCACCCGGCGAGTTCACCCCGGAATGACTCAATGATTTCAAGACTGGTTACTGCAATGCCTAATGCTATTCCTATTAATCCCAATATTACAGAACTGAGAACATGTCCTATTCCGGCAATTGTTGTAATCCAGATGGTTTTTGCTTTGCTCCAAT
>DATHSU010000179.1:0-2599 GCA_035463895.1 Ignavibacteriaceae bacterium
TACTCTGGCAATCGGATTGTTTATCAGTATCGTAAACTTACCGTTAATGATTCATCTGTAACTGAATTAATTAAAAATGAAGGAGATTCAATATTAGTATATAAAGAAATGAATTATTATTTCAGACCAAAAACAAGAAAATCAGAAATTCATGAAACAATATATACTTTAACTTTTAGAAAGAATCTATTGGCAAGAAATGAAATTCTTGATAAGCAGAATAACTTTAAAGAGATTAGAACTTATGAGTATTTTGATAATGGCAGGTTAAAGCGAAGAGTAATTAAAAGGATCCCTGAACCTGAGATAAAAGGTTTGAATTTCAAATAGTTTGTTGTTATGATTATCATATTCAATATTTGGTCTTGCCTTCAACTGTTTTTTGTGGTAACTCTCTTTTACTATCACTCCGCCTAAAGAATCCAGATAATCCAGTGACCAGTATCCGCCACCACCGGATCCATTAAAGTATTTCCCTTTTATTGTTACTGTATTAGGCATTAATTCATTGTCCACAAATAATTGTGACCTAATCGTTGTTGGAATCATTAAAATTATGAATCCAATTATTACAGGATGTTTCAAAGGATTTCTCATAGGGTTAGTGTTGAATTTTTGCTAACTCAATTTTAGCAAAAGTTATTTATTATCAGTAATCAACCTGTATTCTGTAATTATCTGATTTCCTTTTAAGAATAACTTTGTCCAAGTGTTATCCATATCATTAATTGCTTGATCTGACACCTGATGTACGAAAGTTCCAATATTGGTTTTGAAATAAAACTTAACACATCCTTTATCAGGGAATGAATCATCAGAAGCAATCTCAGAATTTTTAAGAAATAATTGGGCACTTTTTACAAAATCTACTGCAGCATCCCTAATTGAATTATGTGCATAACCTCCTATATACATTTGTCCTGATCTAAGATAAACACTAGCATCTCCAGTATTATAAGCAACAACTGTTACAACTGTTTTTCCAATATCCCAATCCATTATCACACCATATACCACAGATTGATCAGATTGAAAATCAAGCTGAAGATCAGAAGGTTTAACAGAAAATGCTAGATTTCTATAGGTTAAATAAGGATTTGAATCAACCACTATTTTTTTATTTTTAGTAATGGTAGAATCTTGCTTAATATCTTGTGCGGCGATTTGAATTTGGCACAATATAATGATCAGGAAGATAGAAAGTTGTCTCATGTGCAGGAGTTTTGAATTTTTGCTAACGGCCCGGCAATAAAGGGAGGTTGTGTTACCTGGCGCAGCCATCCGGCCACTAATCCCGGTACTTCAGCCGGGAGGTTATCCCGGTGGCAAGACAGGTATGGCGTGCTTTTTGCCGTCATAGTACAAATTTTATAGAGTGCAGGCGCGATCGCGGTACAAGGTAAATAAACGGCCGGGAAATAGTCCCGGTAGATGAATTTGGAAAAGGGCACTGGCGCAGTGTCGCGGTACAAGTTGTCTCGGAGCCAGAAATCTGTTACGATGCAGGATTATAATTGCGGGCAGATGCGCGCTTTGCCCACCGAAGCGGAGCGAAGGTGGGGGTCCGGGTTCAACGGCCATTACTAATTTGTCTTGGGTGCAGCAGCACCTGCCTGACTGCCGCAGGCAGGCAGGAAAGCAAAAAGTGTGACAACTTGTCCCGCACAGCGGGAAACAACTTACCCATATTGTCCGTGTTAGGCGTTCGTGTTATTTATTTCTTTTCCAGTCTCTATGTAATTTGTCAAGTCGTCAAGGAATCGAACCATTGGTGCACCATCTATTACATCGTGGTCAACCAGAATTGTCATGTTTAAAATCTCTCTGATCTTCATTTCATTGTCAATGACTACAGGCTTTTTAAGGATTGATCCTACACCAAAGGAAATAGGATGAACTGATTTATGAATAAACCAACCATTAATTTTGCCAATCATCCCAATTGAGGTTACTGCTACATTCCCCATTGTTTTGTAAGCTGCTTTTGGATTTTTCAACAGTAATATCCAGAAAAGTCTTCTAAGGAAGCCCGGTAGATAGTAATATAATCTTTGATATGTGGTTGACTGTCTTTTTAATACAATGGCATCAGGGTTTAATTGCTGACTTTTAGCATTTTCTATTTCTTGAGTAATTTCTTTAGCAGATTTTTCATTTGTTCTTTCAATGACAAGTGGGATTGGAACTTTTAAATCTCCTATTTTCTTTTCTACTATCATTGAAACGTTGATGTCATCGAAGATTATGAGCCTTTTTTTGTTGTAGAAATATGCTGCTGCTTCCGGGTGATTTTGCAGGACACTCCCGATAACCTTGATAAGCCAAGCATTAAATGAAACAACTGTCCCTTTTTTTCTTAGATCTCGAAGTTTTGCCCTACTTTCTGTGACATTGAATTCGAGCATTGCATTAATATGATGTTTGCGTAAACCAACATCAAAGATGTCAAAGGTTGCTATTCTCGAGCGGACGATATTTTGAAATCGGTAGTTTTTAGTCATCGGTAGAGGTTCTAAATCATTCGGGAGCGTGATACATGACGCCTAACGGCCCGGCGGTATAATTGAGTAAGCGTTTCCGCACCGGTTCAACGTTTGCC
>DATHSU010000180.1:0-5001 GCA_035463895.1 Ignavibacteriaceae bacterium
GATGGTATAGCAATTATTAAGATACCGATTACAAGTACCAGTCCCCGTTTTTCCCTTCTGCGAGGATAAGTCTTTTCGTGTAGCGAACTGGAAGAACTGGCTGATTCAATAAATTCATTTGTTTTTTCAGCAATTTCATTTTTGTTTTCGACTAATGCTTCCTCTGATTGATTTTCTAATTTAACATCAACTGGAACGGATACTTTATCAGGTGTATAACTTTCCTCCCAGTTGGCACGCTTAAATTGGTTCTGCATACTTGCTGAAGATTCACGAAGCGGCTTTCTTTCCTTTGTAGTGATTTTTGAGTGTTCTTTTAATATGGTTCTTACATTTTCAAAGTCCGGATCTTTAAGTGTTATTTTTTCTTTTTTATTTTGTTGATTCAGTTCAGTTTTACTTTGAACATCCCCTGAATATTGCACTTTGATGTTCTCAATATCTTTCAAAACCTCCTGTTCAATTTTTTTCAGTTCTTCCTCAATATTTATACTTACAGATTTAACAGGTGTTAAGGAATCATTATTAACTTTTTCAGATGTTTTATTAACAGCTGGTTTTGCAATTTTAACTCTATCCACCTTATTTGCTTTACCGTTGCCAGGTTTTATTTCTTCGATAGACCGTAAGTTATCTTTTAGAACTTTGTCTTCATTATTAGATTGAAGTTCTTTTTCAGTGGCGTTCTGAGAAACCGGTTTTAAATCAGGTTTCTTTTCAGGTACTCTAACTTTATTTTCAAGAGGCGGAGTTGTTTTTGAAATTTCAGGTTTTTTTTCTGCATTCCTATCTGATGTACTTTTTTCAGTAACTATATTTTTATTAACAAATGTTTCTTTACTTATGTTTTCAGTATAAGAAGGCTTTACATCCGGGTTTTCATCTGTAAAAACAGTTTTATGATCTATCGGTTTTTTAATTATTCCATTTTTATCAGGAGGCACTATCTTATTTACTTCAACAGGTTTTGACTCTGCAATATTCTGTTTATTTAATATCTCTTCCCTTTTAATTTCAGTAGGAACAACAAGATTATTTTCCGGCTTTTTATAAGCAAAAGCAGTCTTATGATCTAATGGTTTTAAAGATTTGGTAATTTCTGGTTTAGTAACCTCATTTACATGGGGCAGATGTTTGGTTTCAGTAATCTTTTGTTTGTTTAGAAAAACTTCCTTTCTTTTTTCTTGAACAGAATCCGGATTAGCAATCTTTTTTATTTCTGATATATGAGTTTGAGGTTTAAACGTTGTTTGATAACTTCCATTAGTTGGTTTAACATTACCGCTAACTGATTTGGATTCGGTATTTGTATAGATACTTAGCTTTTGTGAATCAATACCGGTATTACTCTGAATTTCTTTTACAACTGCGGCTTTTTTAATTTTTTGAGCATCAGCTAAAATTCTATTTAACAATAATTCCGAAGGATTTTCCAGATTCTGTGAAACAGCTAAAACAGCAATTAGATTTTGATAATCACCATAATCTTTCCAGGGAAAATCATCCAGGTTTTTCTTAAAGTAATCCAGAGCTTCTTCATCCTGTTTATTATTGCTGTTAAGCAGTTCAAGTTTTATTAATTCTATTGCAATTTTCTTTTCCATATCATCTACCATTAGGTTATAATTTTTTGCATCAATATTTCAATTATGTACTGAACCTGAAGTTTTAAAGCTGCAACCGGTATTTTAAGTTTTTCAGCGATTGCTTTTTCATCAAGTCCCTCATAGTAAACCATAAAAAATAAATCCTTCTGTTCATCATTCAGAGAATCAATTATATTTTTAATGTTTTCAGAAAGCTTCAATATGTATTCTCTTTCAAGAGATTCAATCTCAATAGAAAGTTTTGGCAATATATACTTGATTTCATGTTCATCGTTGTATATTGGAAGAGTGCCATTGCCCTTTTTTCTCCTCAAAGAATCAATTGCTTTGTTTCGTGTTAGTAAAACCATCCAGGTAAACACATTCTGTACAACAAAATCAAAGTCTTCTGCCCATTTCCATATCATCAAAAAGATTTCAGCTAATAGTCTTTCAGATGATTCTTTATCACCCGATATTTTCAATGAAATTGTGTACACCAACGGTGAGTAACGATTATAGAATAATTCGAATGCTGTTAAATCATTCTTTCCGATTTTTAATAAAAGTTCCTGATCTGATATGATATGATCTTTTAGCAATTTCTATCCTCAATGTTTAGATTTTTGTTCATGATAAGTGTTTCAAATAAAGAATTGAAACAATTATTACGCCATTTTCTCAATTTCTTTTTAAATAAATAATTAAATGATATATCATTTCGAAACACTAAACTTACCTTTTTGAGGTAATTTTTACGCTTGTAATTGAATAAATATTATGGCTAATAACCTTATTAAAAAAACAGTAAAAAAATACTATATTTCAACTCGTTTTAATAAAATTGTATATTTTTTATGCGCCTGTAGCTCAATTGGATAGAGCATCAGATTTCGGCTCTGAGGGTTGAGGGTTCGAGTCCTTCCAGGCGTACAATCTCTGTCTAAATTTAACGGCAGTGAGTTGGTTAATAATTTGAAAAAGTCTTTCTAAGGTAGCTGCTTTATTAAATCACATATTTCAATTGTCAAAAAAATAGTTCTTGCTTTATTATTAAATTATTAAACAGCTTTGCTTTTTTCAGAAGATAAATACCGCTATATGTATGCCGCGCTTCAGGAAGCAGAAAAAGCTTATGAAAATGGTGAAGTACCAGTCGGTTCAGTTATAGTTCACAATAACAGGATAATTGCACGTGCTTATAATCAAATTGAATTGCTGAGAGATCCAACTGCCCACGCAGAAATGATAGCGATAACCTCTGCTGCAAATCATTTGAACAACTGGCGATTAGACGGATGTTCCATTTATATAACACTGGAGCCTTGTATTATGTGTACGGGAGCCCTGATTTCTTCCAGGATTAGTGAATTATATTTTGCATTGCATGATCCGAAATCAGGTGCTTGCGGAAGTGTTTATAATATAGCGGAAGAAAGTAAAGTAAACCACACAATTAAGGTATTTTCGGGTATTTATTCTGAAGAAAGCCGTACTTTACTTGATTCATTCTTCAAAACTATCAGAAAAAAAAGTGCTGATTCATAACATCAATAGAATAAAATTCTTGACTAAAAATCTTAATAAGTCTAACTTGACACTAAACATTTGAGAAATTAATGCGAATAATACTTTTCGGTTCTCCCGGAGTGGGAAAAGGTACACAGGCAAAAATTCTTTCTTCTGAATACGACATACCTCATATTTCAACAGGTGATATTTTAAGAAAAGCAGTCAGTGAAAAAACTGAATTAGGACTTAAAGCCGGGCAGATAATGGAAAGAGGTGAACTGGTCCCAGATGACCTGATGATCAGTTTAATTAAAGAAACACTTAATTCAGATCCTTGTCAAAATGGATTTATTCTTGACGGCTTTCCACGAACAACAGTTCAGGCCATAGCTCTTGATAAGTTATTTAATGAACTAAGCATTAATAATGTTCTTCTTATTCATCTAACTGCAGATGAAGAAGAAATTGTCAGCAGACTTAGCAACAGAAGAGCATGCAAGGAATGCGGAACAATCTTTAATATTAAAGAAATTGAAAGACTTAATAATTGTCCGAAATGTAATGCTGAAAATAGTTTTTACCAAAGAAATGACGACACTGAACAAGTTATAAGGCATAGAATTAAGATTTATAACAGTGAAACAAAACCTGTTCTTGGTTATTATGAAAAGAATGGTAAAGCAATTGCTATCAACGGACTGGGCAGTATACTAGAAGTAAATGAAGAAATTAAGGAAGCTTTAGAAAAAAGAAATATCATTGGTTAACATTTACATTGCCCTTTAGAATACCTTTGACAGCTTTTCCATTTTCAATTTTAAATATCCTTGTATTTACTTTTTTTACAATATCATAGTTATGTGTTGCAACCAGAACTGCTGTACCACTTTTATTTATTTTTAAAAGTATATCAAGAATTTCATTAGATGTTTCGGGGTCAAGATTTCCCGTTGGTTCATCAGCAAGAATCAGTATTGGATCATTAAGTAATGCCCTGGCAATTGCCACTCTTTGTTTTTCCCCACCGGAAAGTTCATCTGGCATATTTAGTCTTTTATGAGATAAACCAACTTCCGAGAGAGCATTATTTACTTTTCTTTTTATCTCCCGTCGAGGTGTGTTAGTTACTTCAAGTACAAAAGCAAGATTATCATATACATTTCTGTTTTTTAACAGCTTAAAATCCTGAAAAACAACTCCGATTTTTCTTCTAACAACCGGAATTTCTTTTGTTTTGATTGTTGTTGAATTATAATCCTGCAAAATAATATTACCAGACTGAGGTTTGAGATTGAAATATATGAATTGCAGCAATGTGGTTTTTCCGGCTCCACTTTTGCCAATAATAAAAGCAAAATCACCCTGTTTCATTTCCAGGTTTAAATCAGAAAAAACAGGTTGATTTGCATAATCGAAATAAACATTTTGAATAGATAACATCCTATTTCCTTTTAACTATAAACTGGACTCTGTCCGAATTTTCATTCCCATCTTTTGAGGTAAAAGTCTTAAAACAGTTTACAACATACAAACCGGCTTTATCAAGCAATTCAAAATATTCATTGAACTTATAAATCCTTTGTTTATGAACCTCAGTATAAATATGTCCGGAATTATCAATTATTCTAAAATGATTGCTGTGTATTCCTGTTTCAGGATTATAAATACTTTTGCGATAGTATTTGTAATTTTTTGTTCTTCCGTATTTCTTAGAATCTTTTTGATGAATATAACTGTTTTTTTCCAGACTTACATCAAAAAGAAATAAACCATCTTCTTTAAGAAGTCTGTGTGCCTCCTTAAATAAAAGTAGCAGATTGATACGGCTTAACAGGTAATTTATGCTATCAAATGTTGAAAATATCAAATCAAATTTTTTGTTAAAAGGAAGACAGGTCATATC
>DATHSU010000181.1:0-9307 GCA_035463895.1 Ignavibacteriaceae bacterium
TCAGAAATATTTTAGTTGTTCTTTCCCTTGTTCTTTTTGCAGGGCTTGCCTTTGCACAGGAAATGTCTGTAAAAGAATGGGAAGCAGAAATGAGCCGTCTAGCGGCTAAAAAAGATGCTCTGATGAGTGAAATTAATACTCTTAAATCAGACATTGAAAATCTTAAATCACAGGCTTTAGGTGATCCTGAAGAATGTATTGATGAACTTTATCAGATGGTTGGCGCTAACAGAGCTGACATTGATAATTTCAGAAAAGCTCTTAATGAGCTTAATGGTAAAATTAACAGAAAAGAAGGTCCTAAAGCAGATAGACAAGCTGATCTCAACGCACTTAAAATGAACAAGATCAGTGCCTTACCTGAATTTTTTAACAAAGTTCATGTAGATCTTCAGAAAACTCTGGACGCTTGGGTAGAGGAACCAAAAGATATTATGTACACTGTTGTTAGAGGTGACCATCTTTGGGGAATCGCTCGCAAACAAGAACATTATGGTAATGGATTTGCTTGGCCGGTTATCTATAATGCAAACAGAGATCAGATAAAAAATCCTGATTTAATTTATCCTAAACAAGTATTTAAAGTTCCTCAATTATCTGAAGAAGAAAAAGCTAAATACGAAAGATTAAGAAGAAACTATAAGCCTGCTCCTGTTCAATAATTGAGCAGAGGTTTTTCAAATAGTTCAAGCCCTTGTCCCGACATATCAGGATAAGGGCTTTTTATATTTAAAAATTTTATGACTGTAGCAGAAAAAAAGCTTACACTTTCCAATGTTGATATGGTGTCACTGTTAGGCATAAATGACAGCAATCTGCAATTACTTGAAGAGCGGTTTAATTCGACTATTACGGTTCGCGGTGATATTTTTAATATTAAAGGTGTTCTTGAAGAAGTTGAGCAGATTGAAAAAATCATTAAAGAAATGGTTTATGTTCTTAATACTAGCGGCAGACTCGAATCCGTCGATGTGAGAACCATTCTTGACTTAACTCTTGAGGGTAAAGAAGTTATAAGTGAAGATGAATTTGATTCGATTGTTTTATATACTAAAAATGATGTCGTAAAAGCTAAAAGTTCTGGACAAAGAAAGTACTTACAGATTGCAGCAAAAAATGATATTTGTTTTGCTATTGGACCTGCAGGAACAGGCAAAACATATCTTGCTGTTGCAATAGCAGTTTCTGCTCTTAAGAGAGGAGTCATTAAAAAAATAGTATTAGCCAGACCGGCTGTTGAAGCAGGTGAAAGTCTGGGGTTTTTACCCGGTGATTTTCAGGAAAAAATTGATCCTTATTTGAGACCTCTCTATGATGCCCTCGACGATATGATGCCGTCTGAAAAGCTTAAAGGTTATCTTGATAAACGTATAATTGAAATTGTCCCTTTGGCGTATATGCGAGGCAGAACACTCAATCATGCTTTCGTAATTCTCGATGAAGCACAAAATGCTACTGATGTTCAAATGAAAATGTTTTTAACCAGATTGGGGGCTAATTCCAGGGCAATCATTACAGGAGACATCACACAAATAGATCTACCGGTTAAATCCAGAAGCGGTCTTGTTCAGGCCAAAGAAATACTTAATGGAATACCGGGAGTTGGTTTTGCCTATTTTGATAAAGAGGATGTTGTAAGACATCGATTGGTTAAAGATATTATTGATGCTTATGATAAGTTTAATGAGAATAACGGAAAAAAACTTAATTGAACTCTGCCAGCTTTTTACTCTCTTCCCAAAATTTATCCATCTCAGAAAGATTTGATTGACTGATATTTCTGCCTGTTTCTTTTATTTTATTTTCAACATAAGAAAAGCGTTTAATGAATTTTCTGTTTGTCTTTCTTAAAGCATTTTCCGGATTTATATTTAAGAATCTTGCATAGTTTACCATTGCAAAAAATACATCACCAACTTCTTTCTCCAGTTTTCCTCTAAATTCATCAGTAAGCTTCATTTCTGGAGATTTAGCTATCGTTTCTTCGATCTCGTGCATTTCCTGAATTTCTTCAATAACCTTGCTCCACACGTCTTCTTTCTTTTCCCAGTCAAAACCTACCTTAGCGGCTTTTTCTTGCAATCTGTGCGCTCTCTGGAGTGCTGGAAGACTTTCCGGAATGCCTTGTAACAAATTTTCCCTTCCTTCTTCAAGTTTAATCTCTTCCCAGTTTTTTTTCACTTCTTCCGGTCCGTTAACTTTCTTTTCACCAAATACGTGAGGATGCCTGCGGATAAGTTTTGTTTGAATAGAATCTATTACATCATTGATATTAAACTTGTTTTGTTCTTCAACTATTACAGTATGGAAAACCACGTGGAGTAATAAATCACCAAGTTCTTTTTTAAGTTCTTCGTAATCTTTTTGATCGATTGCCTCTAAAACTTCATAAGCTTCTTCAATAGTATTTGCTTTAATGGAATCATTTGTCTGTTCTCTATCCCATGGACATTCTTTACGTAATAGTTTAACAATGTCAACGAATTCATTAAATTTGGTTTGTGTCATTATTATCCTTTTTGTGGGTTTAAAATCGACCCGCAAATTTAACAAAATTTATCACAGCTTGTAACGGAGAAAAAAATGATTGAAGAAAAAATTAAAGAACTTGGTTTTGAAATACCGGAAGTAGCTAAACCACTTGCAGCTTATATTCCTGCTAAAAAAATTGAAAACCTTGTTATGACATCAGGACAAGTTCCATTAGTCGAAGGGAAGTTAAAATATGTCGGTAAAATTGGTGTAGATTTGAGTGAAGAAGAAGGACAAAAGGCTGCAGAAATCTGTGCATTAAATTGTCTGGCTGCAATAAAAGGTGTTATAGGAAACCTTGATAAGATTGAAGAGGTGGTTAAGCTTACTGTTTTTGTTAACAATAAGGATGGATATACAGCTCAACCCAAAATTGCCAACGGTGCATCTGAACTAATTGGAAAAATATTTGGTGAAAAAGGTTTACATGCTAGAAGCGCCGTTGGTGTAAGCGGTCTGCCGATAAATGCACCGGTTGAAATTGAGATGATTGTAAAAGTTAAGGAGTAATTTAGTTCCAAACTAAATTTTAGTTTTCTGGATCAGGGAACAGTGGAGTAAGTAAATTGAAAGTTTGTCACTATTCCATAATCCCTGTAGGTATACCTTCAATTTCTCAGCTAGGAATTTATGCATCCAGCCAATTTTTAATTATTTTTTTCCCCTCTGGTGTTAAGATAGATTCCGGATGAAACTGAATACCAGTTATTGGAAATTGTTTATGTTCGATTCCCATTATTACCCTGTCATCAGATTCTGCAGTTATCAGCAGTTCCGACGGCAAAGTTTCTCTATCAACAATAAGTGAGTGATATCGCATGGCATCAAAATTCTGAGGAAGGTTTTTGAAAACAGAAGTATTGTTGTGTGTAATTTTCGAAGTCTTACCGTGCATTAATCTATCAGCAGTTACAACTTTACCGCCAAAGCAGATGGCGATTGCCTGATGACCCAGACAAACCCCTAATATTGGGACTCTTTGTCCAAAATTTTTAATTGCACTGATTGATATTTTAGAGTTTTCGGGTCTGCCCGGACCAGGTGAAATGATTATTTTATCCGGACTGTTTTTTTCAATATCCGCAGAGGTTATTTTATCATTCAACTCAACAATAACCTTACAGCCAAAACTGCTTACAAGCTGAGCCAGGTTGTAAGTAAAGGAATCGTAGTTATCTAAAATTAAAATTGTCATAATTTGTCTGTGAAAGTAAGCATCGGAAGTTTATTATGTCAAGTTTTGATAAATAAAACTTAATATTGCTTAATACGTCTAAATCCCTCAAAAACATAGTTTAATTTATCTTGAATTAAGTTCAAAATTCTGGCTATATTTGAATAGTCTAATAGTTTAGAAATGTTTTGATTTGTTCACGTTTTCAACAATCCATTGATTTTTAATATCTAATTAGATATAATTCATTAAAATTTTGGTAAAATTATGAAAAAGCTCGTTGTAATCTTTACAATGTTATTCGTTGCCATTGGTAACGCACAGTTTAAGGATCCTGCGTTTCCTACGCAAAATGTTAAAGACGGAATAGTAGATTATTCTTCAGGTAATTTGTTTGGATTTCTCAACAGTGAAAACTTTACAATGCGCCATTCAATAGGTATGTCATATTCTTCATTCGCAGGTCACGGAATTGCACTCGGAACTTACACTAATAGTATGATGTACCGTTTTTCTGAAGATCTTAATGTACAGGTTGATGCCAGTATAATTCATTCACCCTACAGCACATTTGGTAAAGAATTTCAAAATGACCTTTCCGGAATTTATATAAGTCGTGCTGCACTGAATTACAGACCCTGGAAAGATTTCAGTATTACTTTTCAGTACAACCAATATCCCGGCTCTTATTACTATAGTCCATTTTCCAATTATTATAACCGTGGGTTTTTTGGATTGTATAATCCATTCTATGATCCATATAACTTAAGATAAAGGAAGAAGCAGAGTAAAAATTGGTGAAGGGTAATTCCGGTTCTAAAGAAACGTCAAAGAATAAAAACACCTCTAAATCATCTTCATATTTTTCACTCAACATCATAATCGTTGTTCTTTCTTTACTAATTATATTCCTCTGTTATGCACTTATAATCCAAATCTCAAAATCTTTTGATAAGGAAGAAATTACAGAACAAAAAATTATATTACCTGCGCAGGTGCAAATCGAAGTATTAAACGGATGCGGTGCTTCAGGTATTGCCGACAGGTTTACTGAGTTTTTAAGAGAAAAGGGTTTTGATGTTGTTAATAAAGGAAATTACTCATCTTTTGATCTTGACAATACATTAGTTATCGACAGATCAAATAATCCGGATAAAGCAAATATGGTGGCAGATGCTATCGGTTTAGAAAAAAAAAGAATTGTTAAACAATTCAACAATCAGTATTTTCTTGATGTTACTGTAATAATAGGAAAAGATTTTAATACTTTATTAATAAATAAATAAGGAAAGTAAACATTGAACTCAAAGGATTTTGCTGATTTTATTTGTGAAATGATTTTCTCAAAAAAGGGTTACGATGTAAAAATTATTGATCTCAGAAAACTCGCAACTTTTGCCGACTATTTTATAATTTGTTCAGCAGATTCGGATACTCAGGTTAAAGCTATAGCCGATGAAGTTGATAAAAAGTTACGCGATTTAGGCATTAAATGCTGGCATAAAGAAGGTTTTATGGCACTTAAGTGGGTTATTCTCGATTATGTTGATGTAGTGGTTCATATATTTAAAAAGGATTCAAGAGAATTTTATAATCTTGAAAAATTATGGGGTGATGCGGAAATAATTGAGGTTGAAGATCCGATACTGAAATCCGGGAAAGAAACTGGCGAGAAGAAGAAAACTTCCAAAAAGAAAACTACCTCTGCAAAGAAAAAGTAATGAAACAATACATAATTAAATTATTTGAAAATGTTTCAGAAAAAATTCCTGAACTGGCTCAAATAAATCATACAGTTGATATTCCTAAACAAAAAGAACATGGTGACCTCTCCTCGAATGCTGCAATGCTTCTTACAAAAGTTTTGAAAAAGAACCCGAGACAAATTGCTCAGCAGATAATTGACTCTCTTGAGATTGACCCTAAAATTATTTACAAAACAGAAATAGCCGGACCCGGTTTTATTAACTTCTTTTTTACTCCGGCTTTCATGGCTGAAAAAGTAAAAGATATTTTAAATGCAGGGGATAAATATGGAAGATGTGAAAAGTATAAAGGACTTAAAGCAAATGTAGAATTTGTTTCTGCTAATCCTACCGGTCCTTTAACAGTTGGTCATGGCCGGAATGCTGTTGTAGGTGATACAATAGCTAACCTTCTTGAATGGGTGGGTTACGAGGTAGACAGGGAATATTATTTTAATAATGCCGGCAGGCAAATGAGGGTTTTAGGCGATTCTGTAAGAATTCGTTATTTACAGCTTTTAGGTGAAAAAATAGATTTTCCCGAGGATTATTACAAGGGTGAATACATAAAGGATATTGCAAAAAATCTTTTTGATGAATATGGCAATAAATTAAAAGATGATAATGCTGAAGGGATATTCAAGGAAAAAGCCGAGAAAGAGATATTTGAACTTATTAAAAAAACATTAACGAGCATTGATGTAAATCATAAAATCTTTTTTAATGAAAATTCTCTTTACGAAGAAGGAAAAATAAACGAACTCTTAAAAGTTTATAAAGAGAAAAATCTTTCTTATGAAAAAGACGGAGCAGTTTGGTTAAAACTCAGTGAACTTGGTAATCTGGATGACAAAGTAATAGTAAAATCAACAGGTGAACCGACCTATAGATTACCCGATATTGCCTATCACACTACAAAATATGAACGTGGTTATGATTTAATGGTTGATATTTTTGGTTCCGATCATGCTGCGACTTATCCCGATGTTTTAGCAGGGCTTGAAGCTTTAGGATACAATTCTTCAAAAGTCAAAGTGCTGATTCAGCAGTTTGTTACTGTAACTGAAAACGGTGAAGTAGTGAAAATGTCAACACGTAAAGCTAACTACATTTCACTTGACGATCTTATTGATGAAGTTGGAAGGGATGTTGTAAGATACTTTTACAATATGCGTAATATCTCCAGTCATATGAATTTTGATCTTTCTGTTGCAAAGAAACAATCTGATGAAAACCCGGTATTTTATCTGCAATACGCTCACGCAAGAATCTGTTCAATACTTCGAACGATTGAATCTGAAAATATTAGATCGGATGTGGCAAATCTTAATTTACTTATGACCGATGAAGAGCAATCCTTGCTTAAAAAACTCAATCAGTTTGAAGAGGAAATACTTTACAGTGCTGAAGTTTTTGAA
This sequence comes from Ignavibacteriaceae bacterium, assembly GCA_035463895.1. Classification (GTDB taxonomy): domain Bacteria; phylum Bacteroidota; class Ignavibacteria; order Ignavibacteriales; family Ignavibacteriaceae; genus JAGXRK01. Next base: position 6,870 of record DATHSU010000181.1, read on the forward strand.
ACTCACCGAATTTGTATCTATCTTGAAGAACTTGCAGCATCTTTTCACAGATTTTACACTTTCTGCAGAATACTGGGAACGGAAAAAAAATTAGCTGAAGCGAGGGTTGCTCTTGCGTTTGCAGCAAAAATAGTTCTTAAGAATGGATTAAGTATTCTTGGTGTTAGTGCACCGAAAAAAATGTGAATTAATCTGCAATAGCAACTGAAACTGCATAAATTTTTTTAGCACCACACTTTAAAAGTTGACTTGCACATTCTGATATTGTTGCTCCTGTAGTAATTACATCATCAACTAACAGAATATTTTTTCCTTTAACCCTTTTTTTATTTTTTACAGTAAAAGCTTTTTTAACATTTGATTCCCGGTCTGTAATATTCTTTAAAGTTTGCGATTCTGTATATCTTATTCTTTTAAGTGATCTTTCTTTAGCAGGGATTTTTAATGTTTTCGAAAGGCCTTTTGCAATATAGTGAGATTGATTATATCCCCTCTCCGCTTTCTTTAAATGATGCAAAGGAACGGGAATAATTAAATCTATATTCCAGGCTGAAATAGTTTGTCGTCTGATGTTTGCTGTTTTTAAACCCAGAGTAATTCCAATTCCAAATCTCCTGTTGTATTTAAAATGATGCAGAATTTCCTGAAGCTCTCTATCTTTTTCAAATACATAAAGTGAAGTAAATCCGGAAATAACTTTTTGGGCTGCAAACTTTTTATCGTATTCAAAATCTAGTCTGGTTTTGTCTGCCAGTTCAATAGAGCTAATGCACTTTTGACACACAGAAATTTCATTGTTTAATAACTTGTGATTGCATGAGGGACAAAATCTTGGGAGGAAAAAATCGAATAAATCTATAAAAAAGTATTTCACAACTGATCCTTATAACATACCAGCTTGTTTTCTTATAAACCATTCTAAGGCAAGGAATAGAATAGTAATCATCAGCAGCCATTCACTTGACCAGAGACTTATCTCTGATGTCACAAGTTTTTCTTTAACTGTTTGTGCTGAAATTTTTTTTAACTCATCAATCAATGTATCTGTTTCATCATAGTTAAAGTATTCACCTCCAGTTTCATCGGCTAAAAGGTTAAGGAATTCATAATCCATTCTTGGGTTTAGCATTTCAATGTCTACTTCGCCAATATTAAATATTCCCTTATCTGTGCCTAAAAGATTTCCGTTAAACTTTGCCTCACCGGAAAAACTGTAATCACCTGGGTTTTTCAACTGGATTTTTCCTTCATAAAGACCGCTGCCCACTGAATTAAGATTTATCTCAAATTTATCCTGCTCTTTTGAAATCGTTACTATCAGATCTGCATTTACAACAGGATTCATTGCATCATCATAAACTCTGGCAGAAAATTCAATATCTTCACCGCTCGCAAAAACTTTTTTCTGAGTTGTGACTTTAACTTTTTTAAATTCATCCGTTACATTTAGCCACCTTACGGAATTGAGAATAAAACTATCAAAAAGATCAGATTTTCTGGTTGCTGTTTGCAGTTTCCATTTCCAAAAATCCTTAGCAAATAGAGCAATCGAACGTTTATTTCCTAATGATCTGGTCAGCAAAAGGGGAGTTGGACGAGGAACATTATCAGTCTTTATCCTGGCAATAGTTTTACTTTCGGGTTTCGGATTAACCACTAATCTTGGCTGCAGAACAGGCGGCAAATTATTCCATGCAGCAACAGGATTATTAGCATTGTTCTGAAGCAATGGATTATTACTCTCATTTAACTGAATCTCCGGTTGTACCTCCTGATAAATATTATCAATCTGCGAAACTGTAAATGGCAGATACTGGTGCAGAACCCCAAGTTTTAATATGTCGATGTCAGAGGAGAGACTGAAGAAAAATGGGATATTATTTTCAGAAATCCTTTTTGATATTTGATTTAATGCTTCAGCGGAAGTTTCTTTTGTTGGAAATCCAATTAGAAAGAAAATATCAGCACTATCTATCTTATTTAATTGATTTCCTTCTATAAATTGATTAGCTCGTATTTGAGTAAGCGTTGAAACCGTAATATTATCATCATTTGAAAGAGTATTTTTTATGAAGGTGAGATCAGCAGAGGGCGAACCACCGACAATCAGCACTTTTATTTTATTACTTAATACATTTACAAAGAAAATCTTTTTATTGTTAGCATAACTTGATTCATCTTTGAGTTCAGAGACAGATAAAGTTAATTTTTTTTCTCCGCTTGATTTAGGTTTATAATTAAAAGTAATATTGTTTGCACCGCTTTCATCAAGTATTAAGTTCTTTTGTTCGAGGAGAATATCATTTTTAAAAAGAGAAACCATCACATTTTGACCACCAAAACCCCGGTTTACTATTGTTCCTAATATGGTTGTAGGTGTTTCAGAATAAATCAAATCATTATAGAGAACTGAACGGATTTCAATATCATTCCTGCGT
>DATHSU010000182.1:0-5485 GCA_035463895.1 Ignavibacteriaceae bacterium
TTGCATTATAATGGAATAGAATGGACAAAGTATACGGATTTGGAAGACTTTTCAAATTTCAGTGAAATGAAAGGAATAGCAGCATTTGAGAACAGTGTAATAATAGTAGGATATAACTTCAACGGAGCACTGGTCTGGCACGGAAAAAAGGAATGAAAAGTAATTATAAATGTCAAACCTACGAAGTTTGTGAAAAAACGGAAGGTTAATTAGTTTATTCCAGCCAAAACCCAAACAAAGTTAAATACATATAACGGTAAATATCTGTGTTATCTATTTTACCTTTCATTCTTTCGGAGTTTAAACCGTGAGCACGTGCAACAACCGAACCCGTTACATCGCCAAAGCACGACCATACAATTCCAAAAGGAAAACTGTTACCATATTTGTCAGACGCAGTCATAAAAGGTAAAGTGCCAGTACCTTCTCTTCCATCCATTGGAGCACCGTTTTTATCTGTGGGCGGCAATGGTTCATTTGGATCAAGTTTAGCAACTTCGTAACCGCTTACCTCAAGACCGCCTGCTTCACTGTCGGAGGCAGTAACCAGCAAAGTGTTAGGATGTTTATCCATAAATTTTAATACTTCGCCAATAGCTCGGTCTGCATATAGCAGTGCTTCAAGCTTTCCGTTAGCATTGTTCTTGTTCCCAAGATTATCTGTCCCTTCCTCTTCAACAACAAGAAAGAATTGTCCCTTCCGTGATAAAAACTCTAAAGCAAATTTTGTCATTTCATCAACGGTGGGTGCAAGCGGATAGAAGTTGGGTAGTCCGACAGCTATTAAATCCTCTTCAGTTCTGTCGTTAAAAGTGCTTCTTGCGGCAAATACTCCAAGTATGTTCTTTTCAGCATAAGAAGTGCTTAACAATTCTTCTCTGGTATAAACTACTTTATATCCATTCTGCTTAGCCCAATCAATTAGATTTAATCCATCTGTTCTTTTTCCCTCAGCGGAGTGTCTTCCTTTAGTTCCTTCCGGTAAAAGAAAATCTTCACCACCGGAAAAAATTAAATCCGCACCTGATTGAATAACATCTTTAGCTATTTCTGTGTAGTTGCCTCTTCTAACATTACTTGCAACAAAAACCGCACTGCCGGGTTCTTCAATTGATCCTGAATTTATAATGCCGGTATAAATTCCCTTTTTCACTGCTTCCTGCATAATGCTCATTCTTTTACCGGAACGTGAAACAGGAATTTCATTATCAATCATTCCAAAATCAGCAACATCTGCTTTTACTCCGTAAGCATGAATAGTGGCACCTGCGTTTGATGAAGCTGTAGCACGGTTTCTTATGTGTCCCTGGTATAACCCAATGTTTGAGAGCATATCCCAGTTTAAGTCACCGTCAGGACCTACTGTAAGCATCCGAAGTGCATTCCAATCTGCTAATCCAGTTCCATCGGGATGAATAAAAATAACATTGCCGGTTTGTGTTTGTGAGTAAATTGAAATTTGAAGTAATAATATTACTGAAGTTATGAAGAAAATCCCCTTCATAGCAGACTCCTTAATTCAAATTGAGAAAAAACTACTAAGTAAAAATAAGCATTTATTTTTTTTAGAATGTTAAATAAATGTTAAAAGGAATTCTCACTTTGGTGAAATGACTTCATATGGAACTTTGAAGCACTCCATCAACATCTTTACACTAATTCAACATAGCCTTGTATGATATATTCAAAAAAGTCATTTTTATCGCAAAAATATTTATTTTGTATTAAAACACTATGGGGTTAAATTTCGCAGGTTATTTAAATCAATGCTTTTACAAAAAGGAGTTATTATCGATGGCAAAGAAAAAAGAATCGATTTTTTTTACAGATATTGAGGATCCATCAAGTTTTTCTCTTTCAAATCAATTTACTGAGCACCTGGAGTTTTTTTTAGTTAAAGACAGAAATACAGTTACAGGTGATGATGCCTATTATGCTCTTTCGCTTGCTGTTCGTGACAGACTTGTAAGAAGATGGCTTCGTACCCAATATGAGTATAATAAAAAAGATACTAAAAGAGTTTATTATCTCTCTCTCGAATATCTTATGGGTCGCATTCTTGGTAATGCACTTATAAATATGGACTATTATGAACAATGCCGTGAAATTTTATTGCGCGATGGGTATAACCTTGAAGAAATAATGGAATACGAAAATGATATGGGATTAGGCAACGGAGGTCTGGGTCGTCTTGCATCCTGTTACCTCGACTCGATGGCAACTCTTCAGCTTCCTGCCTTTGGTTACGGAATAAGGTACGAATATGGAATATTTAAACAGGAAATTGAACACGGTTATCAGGTTGAATTAGCTGATAATTGGCTGGCCGGCGGTAATCCGTGGGATATTTTGAGAAGAAAACTTCAATACAGAATCAGCTTTTACGGTAAAGTTGAGACGAAGGTTAATCCCGATGGAACTTTTTCCTTTGATTGGGTTGATACTGAGGATGTACTAGCTGTAGCTTATGATGTGCCAGTTCCCGGTTATAGAAATCAAACCGTAAATAATTTAAGATTATGGCAGGCAAGAGCTGCGATGGATTTCAGCTTCATCGATTTTAATAAGGGAAACTATGTTGAAGCCGTCTCACAAAAAAATGATTCTGAAACAATATCAAAAGTGCTTTATCCAAACGATACTTATGTTGAAGGAAAATTTTTAAGATTAAAGCAGCAGTATTTCTTCGTAGCAGCTACTCTGCAGGATATTATTAGAAAATATAAAATCAACCATAAAACTTTTAATAAGTTCGCTGAAAAAACAGTTATTCAGCTAAATGACACGCATCCGGTAATTGCAATTCCGGAGCTGATGCGCATTCTTATGGATATTGAAAAACTTAGCTGGGAAAAAGCATGGGCAATTGCTTCTAAAACATTTGCTTATACAAATCACACAGTGGTTCCGGAAGCCCTTGAAGAATGGTCTGTTCCAATTCTTAGCAACCTGCTTCCGCGGCATATGCAGATAATTGAAGAGATCAACAGAAGATTCCTCGAAGAAGTAAAAAAGAAATACACAAAGGATGAAAGAATTCTCCAAAAGTTATCAATAATAGATCAAAGCGGTGAAAGAAGAGTAAGAATGGCAAACCTTGCTATTGTAGGATCAATAGCCATAAATGGTGTTGCAGCATTACATACCGAAATTATTAAGACACGGATATTCAATCATTTTTATAAACTATTTCCTGAGAAGTTTGTTAATGTAACAAACGGAATTACGCCTCGAAGATGGCTTAAAACTGCCAATCCGTTTTTATCAGAGATAATTACCGATAAGATTGGTGACAAGTGGGTTAGCAATCTTGATGAACTTAAGAAATTAGAAAAGTTCATTAAGAACAAAAATTTTCGGGAGAATTTCCGCAATGCAAAATGGCTTAATAAAAAATTATTGATTCAGCATATAGAGAGTGAACACGACATTAAAATTAATCCTGAATCTATGTTCGATGTTCATATAAAACGATTTCACGAATATAAACGCCAGTTGCTGAATGTCTTCCACATAATAACTATTTATAACCGTATTAAGGATAATCCGGAAATTGAAATAGTTCCCAGAACAGTGATCTTTGGAGGTAAAGCCGCACCAGCATACTTTGCTGCAAAAATGATAATCAAGCTTATCAATAATGTTGCGGATGTAATTAATAATGATCCGGATGTTGGCGACAAACTCAAAGTGGTTTTTTTGAAGAACTACTCTGTTAGTTTAGCTGAAAGAATTATTCCTGCATCAGATCTATCGGAACAAACCTCAACGGCTGGTTTTGAAGCTTCCGGTACAGGCAATATGAAGTTTGCTTTGAACGGAGCAATTACAATAGGCACAATGGATGGTGCCAATATTGAAATCAGAGAAGAGGTTGGTGAAGATAATATCTTTATTTTCGGTTTGCTTGCAGACCAAGTAATTAAACTTAAAGAAAGCAATTATAATCCGGCTGACTACTATCGTAAAAATAAAAATCTTAAGCGTGTTATCGATTTGATATCTTCAAACTACTTTAGTAAAAACGAACCGGGCATTTTTGATGATATGATACGAGGACTGATGACAATTGATTACTATTGCTTGTTTGCTGATTATCAATCTTATATTGATGCGCAGGATAAAGTGAGTGAACTTTATGGAAATCAGGAAGAATGGACGAAGAAAGCAATACTTAATGTTGCCAGAATCGGCAAGTTTTCCAGCGACAGATCAGTAAAGGACTACGCAGAAAAAATATGGAAAGTTAAGCCGGTTAAGATTAAGAATAATCTGGATTGATTATATGCCGTTTAATAAACTATTTCTTTTATCTTTATTTTTAATTTATTTTGACCCGGCGGTAATTGCACAGGAAAATACTTATTCATTATCTGAACTAAGCTTTTTAAGCGGTCATTGGACCGGTGAGGCATTTGGCGGAACAGTTGAAGAAGTGTGGTCAGAGCCTTCGGCTAATGCCATGATGGGAATGTTCAGACTTCAATTTGACGGAATTGATAAACTGTATGAATTTTTGCTAATTGAGAAAACTGATGAAGATATCCAAATGCGGTTTAAGCATATCAGAAGAGGGTACAAAGAAATGGAGGATGAACCCATCATTCTTGTTCTAAAAAATGTGTCAGAATCTTTTGCAGAATTTGCTTCTGAAGATAGCTTGCTAATTATTAAATACAATTTAGTAAGTTCAGATTCACTTGTAGTTGAATTAACAAGCATCAAACAGGGGAATGCAGAAGTAACACCAATTACTATGAATAGAAAAATTAAATAAGGATATAAATGGATTACGAAATAAATCCCAGAACGAGAGTCGGGCATATACATTTAACTGTTTCAAATCTTGATAAAGCATTAACATTTTACCGGGATCTGCTCGGCTTCAAAGTTACTGCAAGATTTGGAAAGAACGCAGTTTTTCTTTCCTCTGGTGATTATCATCATCATATCGCTCTGAATACCTGGAATGGTGAAGATGCTGTACCGCCACCTAAAGGACATACGGGACTTTATCATTTTGCAATAGTATATCCAAACAGGGAAGAACTTGCAAGAATATTCAAGAGGATATGGGAAAAGAATTTTCCCATAGAAGGTGCATCTGATCACGGCGTTTCAGAATCTGTTTATCTTAGGGACCCTGACCAAAATGGAGTAGAACTTTACTGTGACCGTCCTGTAGAAGAATGGCCGAAGGATGAAGATGGAAATTTAATTATGGTAACCAAAGCACTTGATGTTCCAAACCTTCTTTCAGAACTGGATAAAATTTAGGATAAAAGCATGCTTGACTATCTGAGAAAAATACTCTCGCCAACAATTGAAGAACCGGAGCTTCCACCCGATCCGCCAAATAATAAAGCTGTAAAAAGAAAGCTGGAAATAGCAACTTGCGCTTTATTTGTAGAAATAGCTAAAGCAGATGGTGAGTTCACTGAGGATGAGAGGAACAAAATCATCAAAGTGATGAAGCAAAAATTTA
>DATHSU010000183.1:0-5293 GCA_035463895.1 Ignavibacteriaceae bacterium
AAGGAATTTTCCACTTTAAAGGAAATACCATGATTGATGCTTCTGATGAATATGATTTGCTAAAGCTACAAAATGTGAAGCGAAGTTTAAATGGTATTTATTACAATATGTTCTTGACCGGACTAAAGAATGATACGTGGAATAGTTTTAAGTTTATTTATAAGTTCAATAAACTGGATGATAATCGTTACTGGGTTTCGCTAAAAATACCCAAACCTGATAAAGAATTTTTTATTGAGAATAATTCCCAGAAAATAGTTAATGAATTTGAAGATATAGTTCAGAAAAATGGTGGCAGGATTCAGCTTCTTGCACCACAGACTCAAAAAATTTATGACTTAGATAAGTTGAAAGTATCAGATAGTATTTTTCATTTAAAATGTACGATTAAAAATGAATACAGCTTTAGTGAGCTGTTTAGTGAATACTCAGAGCTTTTGACGCATTTTGCCACTAAATCACAAAAGCACTAAAGAACACAAAATACTTTTATTAAAAATGGACAAAGAAATTATTTCAAAACTAAAACAAGGATTGATTGTTTCCTGCCAGGCGGAAGCGGATTCACCATTCAACTCACCTGAAGGAGTAACAATGTTTGCTAAAGCCACGGTCGCAGGTGGAGCCGTTGGTATACGAAGTGAAGGTATTGAGAAAATAAAGATGATTCTTAAATCTGTTGAGGTTCCTGTAATCGGGCTTATCAAATCTAAATTTGAAAACGGAAGCGTTAGAATAACCGGATCATTTTCTGATGTTGATGACCTGTCTGCAATTGGTTGTCCAATAATCGCAATTGATGGAACATTCAGAAAGCGAGATGGACTAAATGGTCCTGAATTTATTCACAGGATCAAATCAGAATTTGATGCTTTGATAATGGCAGACATTGCAAAAGATGATGAGGCTATTGAATGTGAAAAAGCCGGTGCAGATTTTATTTCTACTACACTCAACGGTTATACACCCGAAACAGAAACCGATAAAATTATTTCTCCTAATTTTGAACTGGTTAAAGCATTAACAAAAAAAAATAAAAAGCCGATAATTGCTGAAGGAAGAATTAATTCTCCTGAAGCCGCAAAAAAAATGATTGAACTTGGCGCCTATGCGGTTGTTGTTGGAACTGCAATTACTCGTCCGCATATTATTACAAGCTGGTATGTTGATGCGATTAGAAGAGTGTAAGAAAAATTAAATGAGGCTAAAGCCTCTCCTTATTTTACATTACTTTTCAGTTGACTGAAGTCAACTGCAATAGAAAATGAATTTATAATTTTGCTATTCATTGATATGATATTTTTAATTCAAGGAGTTTTATCTACATAAAAAAACTGATTGTAAATATCTATTACAGTCAGCTTTAGCTGACTGAAAAGAATAGTTAAGTCATTGGGCTTTAGCCCCATTAAGAAACAGAGATGAATGAACTAAAAACTAAATATGATGTTATTGTAGCCGGAGCAGGAATTGCCGGAATAAGTGCCGCTGTTAAAGCTGCACGCGAAGGAGTTTCTGTTTTACTGATTGAGCACTACGGATTTGTTGGCGGAATGTCCACTGCAGGAATGGTCTCCCCTTTTATGAAGCATTCCGTTAATGGCGAAACTTTAGTTCGCGGCGTTTTTGAGGATATAGAAAAAGAAATGCAAAACAGAAATGGAATGATCGATAACGGATTTTATGCTTCATCATTTCGCGCCGCTGCTTTCAATCTTTTGCAAAATTCAGATTGTAATGTTCTTCTTCATTCTGAAATTCTAAAAGTAAACAGAATTGGAAATGTAATTGATTCCATTATTGTATTAATAAATGGGATTGAGTACGTAATTCGTGCAAATGTTTTTATTGATACAACCGGGGATGCACAATTACTTTATCTTGGTAATTTTCCTTATGCAAAAGGTGACGAAAAAACCGGCAAGCTTCAGGCACTTACTTTGTTTTTCAGAATGATAAATATTGATATTAAGACCGTTACAGAATACGCCAAAGCTAACAAAGACAATTTCTTTGATTGGATGGAATATGAATTTGATTTTTCAAAGATCATTTCAATAGCTGGGTACTTTAAGCAGGTTAAAAAGGCTATTAGTGAAGGTCGTCTGCAGGAAGATGTACAATATATATTCTTTACTACTCTACCTGAATCCGGTGAAGGATCATTTAACACTTCCAATATACTTGGCATTGATGCATCTACGTCCTATAATCTAACACAAGCTGAATTAATTGGCAGAAAACAAGTTGCGCAGGTTGTTAAGCTTTTACAGGATGAAATACCCGGATTCGAAAATTCCATCTTGCTGGAAACTGCTGTACAGGTTGGAGTAAGGGAAACTCGAAGGGCAATTGGTGATTATACAGTTACCGGCGATGACATCAAGCATGGACATAAATTTGATGATGCAGTTGCACGTGCAGTTTATGGGATAGACATTCACGGGCAAAAAGATGAAGAAAGTCGGATGGAACATCTACCCGAAGGACAATATTATGAAATACCTGTTCGTGCATTGATAGTTAAAGAAGCTGAAAATCTTCTGGTCGCTGGAAGATGTATTTCTTCAACAAGAGAAGGACACAGCGCATTAAGAATTCAACCGACTTCCGCAGCAACGGGCGAAGCGTGTGGTACACTGGCTGCCTTAAGTGTTAAACAAAATAAGCTTATAAGAAAAATTAATTACGGTGATTTACAAAACTTGATTTCGCATAATCTTACAAAGAATAAATGAAAATAGTTTTCGGAACAGACGGCTGGCGTGGTTTATTGGATAGTGAAGTAAATGAAGAAACTATTTCAATTGTTGCACAGGCTTTTGCTGATTATAATTTACAACATTCATTAAATCCACGAGTTGCAATAGGCTATGATGGCAGAAAGTATTCTGGCCATTTTGCCAAATTATTTGCTGAAATACTTTCAGGAAATAATATTAAAGTATTTTTATCCGATAGAATTATTCCAACTCCGGTTCTTTCGTTTTTTGTAAAGCATAATAATTTAAATTCTGGTGTGATGATTACTGCTTCACATAATCCTCCCGAATATAACGGAGTCAAGTTTAAAGCTGATTATGGCGGACCTTTACTTACAGAAGAGACCTTGAAAATTGAAGAATTATTGGCAAACTCTCCAATTAAAAAAAACAAGACTAATATTGAACAAACAAATTTGCTTCTGCCTTATTTTGAACAGCTTGAAAAACTTATTGATTTTGAATTTATAAGAACATCACGATTAAAAATATTAATTGATTCTATGGGCGGTTCCGGAGGTGATTTTCTGGAAAGGATTTTATTAGCTCATAATATTCCGGCTCAAACTATTTATTATCCGCCTGATGAAAAATTTTATGGCAGACTTGCTGAACCAATTGAAAAAAATCTTAAACCATTATCTGATGAATTAAAAGAAAGTGACTATTCAATTGGACTCGCAACAGATGGTGATGCAGATCGCTGCGGCGTAATGAATGATAATGGTGAATGGCTAAGCGCACAGGAAACAATTTTATTATTAACAGATTTTATTGCGAACACTAAAAAATTAAAAGGTCACATCGTAAAGACTGCCAGTGTAACAGATAAATTAAGAACTCTGTTCGAATCCGAACAAAGAAAAATTTACGATGTACAGGTTGGATTTAAATATATCACCGAAGTTATGCTCAGCAATAACGTTGCTTTTGGCTGCGAGGAAAGCGGCGGATTTGGTTACGGCTTTCATATGCCGGAACGTGACGGCATGCTTTCTTCGTTGCTTATGATTGAGATGCTTGCACATACAGGCTATGATAAACTAAGCGATTTTGTAAATCATAAAAGAAAAGAATTTGGAAAAATATTTTATGATCGCATTGATTTGAAATATGAAAAGCCTGACAGAAATGGGTTACTACCAAATCTTTATAAAATATTTATCGATAACATTGGGGGTTTTCGCGTGATTGACATGAAATCATTTAACAGCAGCCGTGATGTAATGAATGGTTTAAAGCTCATTTTAGAAGGCGATAACAGATGGCTGTTAATCCGCTCATCTGAAACCGAACCTATTCTTAGAATTTATGCTGAAGGACAAAGTAATGAGGAGGTTAAAAGACTCCTCGATTATGGCAAAAGTATTTTAGTGTGATTTTGTGGCATTCTTAATTAATATCAAAAGTTTATTGACTGGTTTTCAAAACAATGAAAAAGAAATTCATAAATAAAAAAGAAGCTAAGCAGTTCATCTCAAAACTCGGTGATGAATATGCAGTAGTAAAAAATCCCGGATACATCCATCCTGAATATGAACTTTATCCACTTGCTCCAAAAATAAAAAAGCCTGTTAATACCCTGACTGCTTCTGTTATGGATATGGATGGAACAACCACAACCACCGAAGCTTTATGCATTCATTCACTTGAGTTTATGATCAGAAAACTTTCCGGCAGGATGACAAAACAACAATGGAAAGGTCTAGATCCAGTAAGAGATTATCCGCATATAATCGGCAACAGTACGACCAAACACGTTGAATACCTGATAGATAAATATCAAAAAACTTTTAAAAACGATCAGATCATAAAATCCTTTTTATATGCTGGCGGTTGGACGATCATATATGGTAAGGATGCAAAACGAAAAGAAGAAGTAATCCAGAATTTGAATGATCTTGGTTGTACAGAACTTATAAGGGATGAAAGAGTTATTAAACTTAATCCGTCAACACTACCGGATGATGAGGACGAAGAACAGATAAGTGAATATTTATTTTTGCAATACAGTGCACAATTCAAAAAACCCGATTTCAATTCTTTGGTACGCATTGGTATTGATGTTTACTAACAGCGTTATCACGAAATACTTGAACGTATAAAACTCGGCGAAGGAAAGTTTATTGCAGAAAACCTTTTTGGCGATCCGGAAAAACATTTAATTGAAGCAATGCCGGGAATTGAAATTTTTCTTCCTATGATAAAGGGACTTATCACCTCAAATGAAGATCTATATTTCAATCAGCTTCGGGTTGATTATGAAATAAAATCCGGAAAGAAATTTCCAGAAAATCAGGTTGATAATGCAAGAAAATCATTTGGTAAACTCTGTAAACATTTTGTGCATTATCCACTGAAAGCTGCGGTTGTAACTTCCTCAATCTTTTATGAGGCAGATATTGTATTGAGAGAAGTGTTTAAGATCATTTATGCAAAACTGGATAAGATGATTTGTGAAAGTGAGGAAAAACCAAAGCTGTTAAAAATGTTTAATGATTACAGAAACTATTACGATGCGATTGTTACAG